>CADCQZ010000099.1 GCA_902803675.1 uncultured Eubacteriales bacterium | reverse complement strand
TTCACCTGCCCGGACTGCGGAGGCGGGCTCACTTATGATATCCTCAGCGGGGAAATGAAATGCGACGCCTGCGGAAGACGCCGGCGGGTCTCGGACCTGCCGCGGGAAAAAGCCGGCGGCACCATGGCGGTGACGGCTTTCCGCTGCCCCCAGTGCGGCGCCGAGCTCCTTTCGGCGGACACGGAGGCCACGGCCTTCTGTTCCTTCTGCGGCAGCGACGTGGTGCTCACGGGAAAGCTGACGGACGCCCGCCGGCCGGACAGGATCGTGCCCTTTAAGATCGACCGGGAAAAATGCGAGCGGATCTACCGGGAACATCTTGACGCTTACCCTCTGGCGCCGTCCGATCTGAAGACCCAGGAGACCGTCAGCCGTTTCCGGCCGGTCTACATCCCTTTCTGGGACTATCACGTCCGTTCAAGCGGGCCGGTCACGGCCCTGGAGGGATTCAAGACCTACACCCAGGGCGATTACCGCTATGAGGAGCAGTACGCCCTGGACGTGACGGCCGACATCGATCAGACGGGCATCCTGTACGACGCGTCCACGGCCTTCGAGGACGAGACGGCGGCCCGGCTGCGCCATGACATCCGGGACGCGGTGCCCTTCCATCCCGCGTATCTGAGCGGCGCCTACGCCCAGGTGTCCGACGTGACGCCGGAGACCTATCGCGACGAGGCGGTGGCCAGCGCGGCCAGGCACTTCATGGAGAAGGTCCGGAAAAAGATGGATCTCACCTCTGTCGGCACCACGGCGGACGTGGGCCGGGATTACGGCCTGAAGAACGTTTCCGTGGAGCAGGACATGGTGATGATGCCCGTGTGGCTGCTGGCCAAGCGGGAGGGCGGGCGCGTCATGTACACGGCGGTCAACGGCCGCACGGGGGAAGTGGTGTGCGACGTGCCCGTGAGCCTCACGAAAGCGGCGGCTCTCACGGCGGCGCTGGCCGCGGCGATCTTCGCGCTGCTCAGCTTTTTCCTCACCCTGCGGCCGGACTGGATGATCCTTCCGGCCGCGGCCCTGGCCCTGATCACCCTGATCCTGGCCGCCCGGATCGACCGGGAACGCCGCCGGCGGGAGGACCGGGCAGGGGAGCCCGTCCCCGGGCAGGCTTTCAAGGGCCCGGCCCAGATGTACCTGGAGGCCTGGCAGGCGCCCGCTCTCAAACAGAAAAAGGCGATCGAGGCCAAGTCGGCCGGGTCGGGAACAGGGTGCCTCATGGCCTTTGTGAAGGGCGTGGGCATGATCACGCTTTTAAGCCTGGGCAGCGTTCTTTTTTCGTACCTGACGCTGACGGTCTCCGAGTCCGGCGGGGACTTCCGGGGGGTCAGGGCGGCGGTCCTGGCCGCGGGCGTCATCGCGGCCCTGTGGTATAACCGGAAGCGGGGCGATCATGGCAGGATGCCGGATAAACTGAGCATCCTGATCTGCGGGCTGATCGGCCTCGCGGCCGTGCTGATCCCCGCCGGCGTCACAGAGGATATGGTGTATTACGGCCTGTGCGCCGCCATCCTGGGCCTCACGGTGGCTGAGCTCACGCTGATCCTCCGGCGGCACAACCGGTTCGTGACCCGGCCGGTGCCCTTCTTTGACGGAAAGGAGGAAAGGGCATGAAAAGACTGATGAGCGTCCTGCTCCTTCTGATGCTCCTGACGCCGGTGTGTTTCGGTGAGACGGGCTTTTCTCCCGTGATCCGGGATGACCTGGACCTGATCACCGACGCGCAGGAAGCCCTGCTCCGTGAGGAGATGCTCAAGGTGAGCCCCTACGGCAGGCCCGTTTTCTGGACCACGGACGAGCGGGGCGAGGCCGCCGCGAAAGCCGAAAGATTCTACCGGTCCGTCAACGGGAAAATGAGCGGCGTGCTTTTCATGATCGATATGAAGACCCGCATGCTCTATATCTTCAGCGACGGGGCCGTATACAGGACGGTGACCCGCGCCCAGGCCCGCACGATCACGGACAACGTGTACCGCTACGCTTCCCGGGAGGACTATTTCTCCTGCGCCCTGGAAGCCTTCAGGCAGATCAACGCCCTGCTGGCAGGGGAGAAGATCGCCAGGCCCATGAAGATCGTCAGCAACGCGCTCCTGTCACTGGCCGCGGCTCTTCTGGCCGCCTGCCTTGTGATCACCCGCCGTTACCGGATGGGGAAGGCCGGGCAGAAGACCGGCCTGGATATCCCGGTCGCCGCCGCGGTGTACCTGGGCGGCACGGCCTTCACCGCGAAGATCGTCGAGGACCGCAGCCGCATGATCCGCCAGGTGAAGACCGATATCTCCTCGGACTCCGGGGGCGGTTCCTCCGGCGGCGGCGGAGGCGGCGGAGGCGGGGGCGGCGGCTCCTCCGGGGGCGGCGGCGGCCACGGGTTCTGACATTTTCACAGGGCGCACAAGAACAGAGGCAGCCGTTTCGGCTGCCCCGTTTTTCTTGCTGTTTGGTTTTTCAGGCCGTTCCGGGCTTTTTCGGGATATCGTGCCGGATGAAGCCCACGACGGAGGAGGCGATGATGACGCTCTCGCAGATGATGCCCTCCGTGGAGCGGTACACGATCACGTAGATCAGGTACAGTACCGCGGCGGGGATGGAGATCAGGCGCGTCACCTTGGGGCTCTTGATCCAGTAGGCGATGATGCAGGCAACGGAGCAGACTGTCGTCAGCAGGCTGTAGGCGTTCTGCCAGGTCAGCAGGCTGAAGGTCAGGCTGATGGCGATGAATATGGCCAGCCAGGCCTTGCTGTCGGCCCACTTGTGACCGGCGTTGAGGAACACCAGGCTGCGGATGATGGCCACCGCGATGATGGCACATCCGGAATAGGCGCCCAGGGTGAAATAGTGCAGGATCCAGATGCTGTCCGAGATCAGCTTCCAGATCAGCATCTTCCGGCGCTCTTTCTGCTGGTATACGAAGATCGTGGTGATGATCCCCAGAACGCCAAGCCCGTCCGTCAGCCAGTTCATGCCGCGTTCTCAGCCTTCTTTCTCCGCGATGGCCTTGAGGCAGCCGAAGGACTCAAGATGCCACGTGGCGCGCGGGTCGTCCTTCGCGTCCCCCATGGCGGCGCAGCGGAACCCGCCTGCCACGGCGGCTTCCACGCCCGCGTGGGCGTCCTCCACCACCACGCAGTCCTTCGCTTCCAGCTTCAGGCCCTCCGCGGCCTTGAGGAACACCTCGGGATGGGGCTTGGAGTGGGTGATGCAGTTGCCGTCCGCCACCGTGTCAAAAAACCCTTTGAGCC
The DNA here is from genome assembly GCA_902803675.1 of uncultured Eubacteriales bacterium. The sequence continues at coordinate 75 of CADCQZ010000099.1, read as the reverse complement.
CGATCCTCTCCAGGATGAAGGGCGTGTTTTTGCTGGAGGACCCGATGGCCAGTTTCAGCCCCATTTTTCTCAGGG
>CADCQZ010000098.1 GCA_902803675.1 uncultured Eubacteriales bacterium | reverse complement strand
TGACTGCTGCTGTTCAAAATATGAAACGCCTGGTAAAGGCGTTATTTTTTCGTCTGGCTTTCTTGCCTGCTTAACAAACAAACCCCTGCTTCTCTTGAAAAACAGGGGTTTGTGGATGGTCTGAGAGCTGCCGCGGCAGCTCTTTTTTTGATGCGTCGGATCTCAGGATCAGATCACGCCCGAGGGGATCAGGACGGCGAGAAGGACGAAGACCAGCCCCCATACCGTGATCAGGAATGCCTTCCTTTTCTTCGGAGCCATGTCAGGCACATAATTCGAGGCCAGGAAAAACGGCACATACGTGGTGATGAACACCGGGATCACGCCCCACCATCTGTACACCCAGATGAAGGAATGATTGCTCGTGCCCGCCAGAAAAGACTCGAACAGGGCGAAAAGCAGCGCCATCTCCAGGGCCCCGGCCAGCCTGCAGCTGATGCCGTTTTTAAAAACTTTCCCCTTGAGATACCGCTTTGACCGGTCCCGCGGCATCATTTTATAGGAAATGATCCCCGCCAGGGAAAACATCATGGACAGCTCCCAGCAAACGCCGATGAGAAGGATGAAGGTGGTGGAATAGTTGCTGACCGTCCACAGCGGGTAGCCGGTCAGCTTGCCGATGACCGCGTTCGCGATCTCATACAGCCAGTGGACACCGTAGAGGGCCAGGCCGGCATACACGGCCTCAAGATCCTTTTTATGGATCTCCGTCCAGTACACGTAAAACACGACGGCGAGGATGAAAATGAACGTCCAGTTGAAATTATCCGTGCTGCGGACCCTGACAGCGTCCACCAGAGCCATGCTTTCCCGCGACCCGTCTCCCCAGAATATGAACCGCATATCGAACCCTCCCCCGCTCAAATATCGTTACCGCACCCGCTCCGCTCCGGGCCCGCGGCACCGGATACATACCGGGCCCGGAAATCCGCGTTGATCTGACGCAGCTCCCTCCGGCCGTCGATATAGTCCCGGTACATTTCACTCAGGCCCGGCGCGCAGCCGTCGCACAGGCCGTCGATATTCCCGATGGACTCCGCCACGATCTTCTCCCGCTCCTCACGGGTGGTATCGGCGATCTTAATGCTCCCGGTCATAGATACCTCCCTTCCAGCACTCGTTTTTAAGGCTGCCGTCCCGATAGGTCTCCTCACGATCGCCGCGCCGTTCCTCTTCCCCATCCGGGATCCTGTCCGCCCATTCCATCTCTCGGCGCTGAGACTGTTTGGGATCTTTTACCGGTGTTTTTCGCGCGGGACGAACGTCCTCAGCCATACCTATCCCCTCCTTCAGGCAGGATATTTTCTCCGTTGACGTGACGGATTATAGCAAGGCCCGGTGCCAAAATCAAGTTTTATCGCTCCGCGTTATTGTGCCGCCGGGGATAAACTGGTATAATCGAACGAGCGAAACAAAAGCTTCTTTCCCGGATATCGTTCAGACAGGAAGGTGATTTGATGAAAAGGCTGACAGCGGTCGTGCTCCTGATGATGTGCTTCATTTCAGCGGCGTACGCCGGCCCGTCGGATCGATCGGAAAGCGTTTTCTTTGACAGCCTGTATGATCTCAACGTATCCTGGAAGGAGATCGGTCCGGGAGACCATGTGGCGAAGAAAGGCGGAAAAACCTACGAATTCTGCGTCAGCGACGACGGGAAAAAGGTGACCGAGATCGCCCTGCACGTTCCCTACAGCGAAATGCGGATGGATCCCGACACCGGCGACTTTCCGCCGGCCCTCCGGTGCTACAACGCGGTGACGAACGTGCTGTACGAGTATCTCCCCGATTACGACGACTTCTACACCTATTACAACGCCTATGAGCTCTGGGACAAGCTGGAGGAGGGCCGGGTCCGTGTCGACTGGCAGTGTCCCTGGCAGCCCCTCACGGCGGACTATCACGTGCTGGAAATGGTCCACAAGGACACCGGCGCGTACTGCCTGGCCACCGTGACGGACGGGACCTTTCATTTTTACTGCAGCGGTCAATGAACCGGATCATATCGACTTGAAAGGTGATCGATGATGAACGAACAAAGTATCAGTCAGGTCAGCGGGATCCTCTCAGACGCGTGTGAGAAACGCCTCATTCCGGGAGCTGTTTTCCTTGCCGGGAACGGCGGCGATGTCCTGTTCAAAAAGGCGTACGGATGCGCCCAGTGGATCCCGGATGAGATCCCCATGACAGAGGACACCCGATTCGACCTGGCGAGCCTGACAAAGGTGACGGCCACCTGGCCCTGCATCGTCCGGCTCCTTGAAAAAGGAGAGCTGGACCTTGAAATGACCCTGAAGGACATGCTGGACGACTGGGACATCCCCGACAGCCACAAAGGGATCACCCTGTACCGGCTGCTCACCCACACCGCCGGCCTGACGGAGGATGAGGACCTGGATATTTTCGGCCCGACCCGTGAGGAACGGGTCCGGGGTGCCGTGACGTTTCCCCTGAGGTATCCCGCGGGTGAGGTGCACTACAGCGACCTGGGCTTCATCCTGCTGGGCGAGATCGTGGCGAAGAAGACCGGCATGACCCTGGACCGGGCGGCCCGCGCGGTCTGGGATGAGCTGGGCATGACCCACACCACCTTCAATCCTTCCCCGGACCTTCCCTTCGCGTCCACGGAGATCGTGAACGGCGTCACCACCCGGGGCACCGTGCACGACGAGCGGGCCCAGCAGCTTTTCGGCGTCGCCGGCCACGCGGGCGCCTTTTCCACGGCGGAGGATCTGGGCATCTACTGCCGTCAGCTGCTGCCCGGCCGTCACAGCCGCATCTGTTCGGATGAGTGGCTGAAACGCTCCTTCAAGCTCCATGAGCCGGACGACTACTGGAACCGCGGCCTGGCCTGGGTGGTGCACCGGGAGACGCCCGAGGGCTGCCTGATCGGCCACACCGGCTTCACAGGCACCAGCCTGCACGTGGACACGGTGACCGGGGATTTCGACGTGCTGCTGACCAACCGGGTGCATCCCACCCGGGAAAACAAAAACCTGCAGGCCATCAGGCTCAGGATCCGGCACATCCTGTACGGCACGCCGGAATGAATGACCGGCGCAGCGAACGGCAGTTGATCGGACGCGTACAAAGAGGGGGGCGGATGACCGCCCCCCTTTCATGTGTTTTTGTTTCGCGCTTTACTCGGCGATGGCCTGCTGGTAGCGCTCCAGGCCCTTGGCGTAGATGCTCATGAGCTCCTCAAGGCCCATGCGGTTCAGGGTCTCCACGTAGGTGTCCCAATCCTTGTCGATATCCGCGTCACCGGTCACGAACTTGGCGCGCATGTCGGACACATAGGTGTTGATGTCGCCTTCCAGGATGGCCAGGCGGTCATACTCCTCGTCGCTGTAGTTGAAGCTGCCCCAGGCTTCCTTGTCCAGACGGGCCTTGATGCGCTCGGCGCACACGGAGGACTCCATCGGGGTGTACATGTTGTTGCCGAAGGTGGCGTCGTTGTAGATGGAGGGGTTGTCCGCGCCGCCCCACGGCACGTACAGGCCCAGCACTTCCTCGTTGATCAGGCCGTCGGGGTTGTGCTGCACGTAGTCGTTGTACCAGGGCAGGCCGTTCTCGTCGAACTCATAGGTCACGCCCTCGAAGCCCATGAAGTACAGGTTGACGCCCTCGGTGGAATAGAAGTAATCGAAGTACTGGAGAGCTTCCTTGATGTTGGAGCAGTTGTTGGTGAAGAAGGTGTTCTGGGTGCCGATCTCATAGCCGATATCGGCGTTGAACTGATAGCCGTCCGGGCCCTTGAGGATGGTGTTCATGGCCACGTAGTTCTCACGGTTGTTGGCGCCCAGGTAGTGCAGGCTGCCCTTGCCGATCAGCACGCGGTTCTGCTCGCCCACGGCGGTCATGTTCTTGATGCTGGAGGAGAAGATCTCCGGATAGATCAGGCCTTCCTGATAGAGATCCTTCACATAGGTGATCATCTTGCGGTAGCCTTCGGAGGTGGGGATGAAGCGCAGGTTGCCCTGATCGTCATCGTCCAGGTACTGGCTGCCGCGGCCGCGCTGGTTGATGCCGAAAGCGCCGGCGAAGAAACGGAGCAGGCCGGCGAAACCGGTGGCGATGATGCCCACCTCGTCCTTCTCGCCGTTGCCGTTCAGGTCGGAATCCCGGAACTTGATCAGCATCTGCTTGAATTCCTCGGTGTCCGCGGGCACTTCGTCATAGCCAAGGGCCTTGAGCCACTCCTGATGCACGAACAGCGGCGGGGTCACATAGTTGGTGGCGTAGTAGAGCTGCGCCATGCCGTAGATCTCGCCGTCGTTCATGGTGACATAGGCCTTCAGCGCGGGATTGTGCTGGATCTGATACCAGTAATGGGGCGCGTACTCCTCCAGCAGATCGGTGATGGGCACGATGATGCCGTCCGCCGCCAGCTGCATCACTTCCGCGTTGCTGATGCCCACGCGGTAGATCACATCGGGCAGCTGATCGTCGGGCCTGGTGAGCATCAGGGAGAACTTCTCGCTGATGTCGCTCTCGGGATACGCCTCGAACTTGAAGCTCACATTGGTCAGCTCTGTCAGGTATTTCCAGAGCTCAAGATCCTGGAAATCGCAGCGCTTGTAATACAGATCGGTGGTGAAAGCGTCCATCTCGATGGGTTCCGGAGAGATGGGAAAACTGCCCTGGAAGGGGATGGCGTCGTTGGCCGCCAGGGCCGGTGCGCACAGGGTGAGCATCATGCCCAACGCCAGTGCCAGAGCCAGAGTCTTCTTCATGATGTGATCGACCTCCTTTGGTTTTTAGCCTCGCGGCTTTATTTATCCCTTGACCGAACCGATCATGACCCCCTGCACGAAGTACTTCTGCAGGAACGGGTACAGGATCAGCACGGGTACGGACGAGATGATGATGAGCGCGTATTTCATCGTTTCGCTCAGGAGCATGCGGTTGTAGGTGTTGCCGATCTCCGAAAAGCTTTCCTCGGAGGCCTGGTTCTGGATCAGGATGGCGCGCAGGATCAGCTGGAGCGGATACCGGTTCTGATCGGACAGGTAGAGCAGCGCGTTGAAGTAGGAGTTCCAGTGCCCTACGGCGTAATAGAGCACCATCACCGCCAGGATGGGCTTTGACAGCGGCAGGATCACGGATACCAGGATGCGCAGATGGGAGGCGCCGTCCACCACCGCGGCCTCCTCCAATTCGGGCGGGATGGAGGTGGAAAAGAACGTCCTCATGATCATCACGTTGTACACGGAAAGGGCCGTGGGCAGGATCATGACCCAGAAGGTATCCAGGATCCCCAGGTCGCTGATGACGATGTAGGTGGGGATCATGCCGCCGGAGAAGAACATGGTGAACACCATCATGGCCAGGCCGAAGCCCTTGCCCTTCAGGCTGCGGCGGGAGAGCGGATAGGCCGCGCAG
>CADCQZ010000097.1 GCA_902803675.1 uncultured Eubacteriales bacterium | reverse complement strand
GTGCATTCGCTCATCGTCATTTTCTCCTTTGATATCCTCATGCGCTTGACGCGCATGTCTGTTGCGCATGTCATTATAGCCCATGCCCCGGAGAAAAACAAGACCGTTTCCCGACGGTGCCGGCCCGACCCGGTGTCAAAAAGCGATCTTGTTATCGTCAGTAACTTATTTCAATCAAAACCAGACATTTCGCCTCGATGGTTGAAATTATTCTTGACTTTCAACCACGGGGTAGGTATGATGGAACAGGTATATCCATTATCATGTTTCTTTCGGAAACGATCGGAGGTCCGTCATGGTATTATCGCTCGAACGTCTCGCCGAGGTCGTCGCCAAAAGGCGCAGGGCTCTCAGGATGACCCAGGCCCGTCTGGCAGACATCACGGGGATCAACCGCGCACTCATATCACGTTTGGAATCGCAAAGCTTCACGCCCGGTGTCGATCAGCTTCTGGCCCTGTCCGAAGCCCTCGGGTTCGATCCCGCCCAGCTGTTCGTCCGCGCGGGAGGCGCCGGCGAGGCGCCCCCTGTCAGGCGCAGGATCGCCGTGGCCGGCACCGGGTACGTGGGGTTGAGCCTTTCCGTGCTCCTGGCCCAGCACAACGACGTGACCGCCGTCGACATCGTGAAGGAGAAGGTGGACAGGATCGACCGCTTCGAGTCCCCCATCCAGGATGAGTATATCGAGGCCTGGCTGCGTGACGCCCGGAACGGGCAGCGCCGTCTGAGCCTGAAGGCCACCCTGGACGCCGAAGCGGCGTACGCGGAGGCGGACTATATCATCATCGCCGCCCCCACGAATTACGATCCGAGGACCAACCGGTTCGACTGCTCCGCCGTGGAAGCGGTCCTCAAAACGGTGTTCGCCGCCTCGGCCGGCAGAGAAACCAAACCTGTCATCGTGATCAAATCCACCGTGCCCGTCGGATACACCGTGAGCGTGCGGGAGCGCTTCGGGGCGGACAACATCCTCTTCAGCCCGGAGTTCCTGAGGGAATCGAAAGCCCTCTATGACAACCTGTACCCCAGCCGCATCATCGTCGGCTGCGACGATGACACCCGTTCCGCCGCGGAGACCTTCGCCGTCCTGCTCAGGCAGGGCGCCCTGAAAGAGGACATACCGACCCTGTTCACGGGTTTTACCGAGGCGGAAGCGACGAAGCTTTTCGCCAACACCTATCTGGCCCTGAGGGTATCCTATTTCAACGAGCTGGACACCTACGCCGAGATGAAGGGACTGGACACGGCCGCCATCATCCGCGGTGTGTGCCTGGATCCCCGGATCGGCGACTACTACAACAATCCCAGCTTCGGCTACGGCGGCTACTGCCTGCCCAAGGACACCAAGCAGCTGCTGGCCAACTATGACGGCGTGCCGGAAAACCTGATCCAAGCCATCGTGGAGAGCAACCGGACCCGCAAGGATTTCATTGCCGACCGGGTCCTGGAGATCGCCGGGACTTACGGCAACAGCGAGGCCTACTACCCCGCAAAGGAAAAGCGGCAGCGGGAGGCGGTGGTGGGCGTCTACCGCCTGACCATGAAGACCGATTCGGACAATTTCCGGCAGTCCTCCATCCAGGGCGTCATGAAGCGCATCAAAGCCAAGGGGGCCCGGGTGGTGGTGTACGAGCCCACCCTTGAGGACGGCAGCACCTTCTTCGGCAGTGAGGTGGTCAACGATCTGAAACGCTTCAAGAAGCTCTGCGGCTGCATCATCGCCAACCGCTATGACCCGGTTCTGGATGACGTGCGGGAAAAAGTCTACACCCGCGACCTGTTCCGCAGGGACTGACAGGGACCATCATAGTCCCGAACAAGGAGGCATCATGAAACACACGATCGATCTGAACGGAAAGACCGTCCTGGTGACCGGATCCCCGGGCTTTATCGGCGCCAATCTGGTGCTCCGCCTGCTCAGGGACATGGAAGGCGGGCGGATCATTTCCCTGGACAACATGAACGACTATTACGACCCGGCCCTGAAGGAATACCGGCTCGGCCTGATCACGGAAGCGGCCCGGTCCGCTTCCGCGGAACATATCTTCATCCGGGGCTCCATCGCCGACAAAGCCCTGGTGGATGGCGTATTCGCCCGCTACACCCCCGCGGTAGCCGTCAACCTGGCGGCCCAGGCGGGCGTGCGCTACAGCATCGAGCATCCGGAGAAATACATCGAGTCCAACCTGATCGGCTTTTTCAACATCCTGGAGGCCTGCCGCCGGCATCCCGTGGAGCATCTGGTCTACGCCTCATCCTCCTCCGTGTACGGCGGCAACAAAAAAGTGCCCTTCAGCGTTTCCGATCCGGTGGACCATCCCGTCAGCCTGTACGCCGCGACCAAAAAAGCCGATGAGCTGATGGCTCACAGCTACAGCAAGCTGTTTGACATCCCCTCCACAGGCCTGAGGTTCTTCACGGTGTACGGCCCCGCGGGCCGGCCGGATATGTTCTATTATTCCGCCACGCAGAAACTGGCCGCCGGCGGAAGCATCAGGATCTTCAATCACGGCGACTGCATGCGGGATTTCACCTATGTGGACGACATCGTGGAAGGCATCCTGCGGGTGATGAAGGCCGCGCCGGAAAGAGCCGTCGGTGAGGACGGCCTGCCCGTACCGCCCTATGCCGTGTACAACATCGGCGGCGGCACACCGGTCAACCTCATGGACTTCGTTTCCACGCTCCAGGAAGCGCTCACCGAGGAAGGCATCCTGCCCGCGGATTACGATTTTGAGGCTCACCGGGAACTGGTGCCCATGCAGCCGGGAGACGTGCCCGTCACCTATGCCGACACGCTGGACCTGGAGCGGGACATGGGCTTCACCCCGTCCATCCCCATCAGCGTGGGGCTGCGGCGCTTTGCCCGGTGGTATAAGACCTATCACGGATAAGCAGGCAGCCAATCGAGTAGGGAGAAATTAATCTCCCTCTCACACCACCGGACGTGCCGTTCGGCATCCGGCGG
>CADCQZ010000096.1 GCA_902803675.1 uncultured Eubacteriales bacterium | reverse complement strand
GCCCGGACGATCTCGCGGTGTTTGGCGCTCCTTGAGAAGCGGTTGTAATCCAGATACTGCAGGAACAGGAGATTGCGTTCCCTGGCGCTGTCGGACCGCATCAGGTTATCCTTGAAGTTCGGCGCGGGATAGGCTTCCAGCAGCTTCACCAGGAGTTTTTTCTCCCGCGTCTTCAGATGGAAGCGCCTGGAACGCAGATAGCTTAAGCCGCACCGCAGCACGTCTCCGGCATGGGCACAGACCGCCCTTAAGGCCGCAAAGGCCGTCTCGCGGTCCGCGCTCCCCACCAGCATCGGGAACAGGAGGTCCAGGTTCTCCTTGAACCGCACCTTCAGTGCCTGAAGAGCCTCTGCCGGGCACTGCCCGGCGCTCTCCAGGACCAGTTTCAGTTCCGGATCCGTCAGCCTCTCCCGCCGCTGCAAAAGCGTTTCCATCACCGCCCGCGGCGCTTCCTCCTCCGGGATCAGCGCGATCACCTTGCAGGCGAGCAGCCTTTCATCGCTCTTGTCCCGATGATATTCCCCCGCTTCCGGCAGCCAGCCTTTGCCGACGCGCATGCCGGTCAGATACTCGATTCCGTAGGTGGAGAAATAATGGAGCATCTGATGCATCCGAAACTTTGCTTCGGACATCTCCATCACCTGCCGCGGAAATCCCGGATACATGGGCTCCGCCGTCACGTCCGGCACCAGGGCTTTGATCCGATCATAGAAGCCGTGAAGGCTGCCGCTCACCGACAGCCGGGCGATATCCTCCGGCCGGAGCGTATAGCCCAGCGACATGAGGTTCTCATTCACCGTCACGGCCTCGCGAAGAGACGCGTCGGTCCCCCGCTCCGGTGATCCCGGCTCGTATGCCGCCATGCGCAGTTCACTCAGAAGAAGCTCATAAAACTCTCGCGTCATCGCTTTCCTCCTCGTTCACGCCAGCGGATATGCTTTTAAAAAAGGGCAGACTATCCGATAACATACCCGCGGGCGGTGGATGATGTATCGATAAACAATAGAAGGATGTTATCTGCTTCCCCCGCGGGTCCGTCTGCCCATGAAAGCTCTTCATCAGGTCCTGCGGCCGGCGCATCCTGCTCCCGCGGCCGCGGTATCGATCACATGATCCTGCACGGTACCTTTCTCCTCCCGGAGAAAAGCCCGTGCGGACAGGCCGTGTGCTTGCCCGCTCCTGTCCCGCTGTCCTATCCCGGCTTGGCGCCGGGATCAGAAGATCCCTTCTTAGGTGCTCGGACAGCCGTCACCTTCTTTTTCCCGTTCTGAATAACGCTCATGGCATCCGCATACGAAACGTTTCTTTCTGTTCAACTGTCAAGATCCCCCGGGGACGTCTTTCGATCTCCCCTGCCGGATGGTCTCCCGTTCGGCAGGCCCATCATAGCGCCTTTGACCGGCCCGTTCACGGAAAAAAAGCTGCGAACTCTCAAAAGATGAGGATCCGCAGCTGACGCAGCCCATATGAAGGGGGCTGCCTGTATTCGGTCGTCGTTGCCGGGGCGGGCGCTTTTCCTATTCCACGGTCAGTGACGCCAGGATCTTTTCCATCACCGGAGCGGTGTTTTCCCCGCCGGCCAGCACGATGACCGTGCCGTTGACGGAGCCCAGGTGATACCGCCTTGTCACACCGTCCTTCTCGGTCACGGCGGTCAGGAAGAGGCGGCCGTTCACGGTCTCCTCCGTCAGCTGATCGGCCTCAACGCCGGCGGAGGCCGCGAAAGCGGCCCGGTTGAAGGCGTCCGTTGTCAATGTGTCGCGGGTGTGCCCGGCGGCGGCGTACTGATCCCGCACGCTCTTGCCCAGCTGGCGCCACACATCCAGGGTGCCCAAGGATACAGTATCTGTGCCGTCCGTAAACACGGCGCTGCCGTTGACACAGGCCGCAAGGCGCCAGCCCTCCGGCAGGGAGAAAGCAAGGCCGGTGACGGGATCATCGAACACGCCGCCCTCGGCGCCGTTCTCATTCTCCCGGTCCAGGGCGGCCTGAGCCTCTTCCCGGGTGGACCGCGTTATCTCCAGGATCACCGGCTGATCCTCCTTGGGGACGGTGCCGTTGGAATCTGTCACATGGGCATTGCGGCACATCGCGTCCACGACCCCGATCCCGCTGATCACGCGGCCGAAGGCGGCGTAGCTCCCGTCCAGATGCGGCGCTTCCGCGTGCATGATGAAGAACTGGCAGGAAGCACTGTCCGGGTCGCTTGAACGGGCCATGGACAATACGCCGCGCTCATGCTTCAGGGGATTATCCACGCCGTTGGCGGCAAATTCCCCCTTGATGTTTTTCCCGCTGCCGCCGGTGCCGTTGCCGAGAGGGCAGCCGCCCTGGGCCATGAAGCCGGAGATGATCCGGTGGAAGGTCAGCCCGTTATAGAACCCGCTGTCCACCAGAGAAAGAAAATTCTCCACCGTGACCGGTGCGATCAGGGGATAAAGTTCCACATAGATATCCCCGTAGTCCGCGACACGCAGGACGACCACCGGATCGGACGCGTCTTCAGCCGGGGCGGCAAGGGACAGCGTGAGCATCATGATAAGGGAAAGCATTCCCGCCAGGAGCTTCTTCATTTGGATGTTCCTTCCTTTCTTCCCGGCCGCGCGCCGGGGGTATACCGATACGAAACAGGATCTGCGGGCGTTTTAGCGGGGCGGCCGCGCGTCAGTCGTGGCTCATCCGCAGCATCCGCCTCAGGCCGGCGAGCATCTCTTCCATCTCTTTCTGCTCTTTGGTGCGCGTCGGGTCCATTTTCGCCCTTTTCCGCCTTCCATCCGCGGCGATGGCGTACCACTTTTCCGCCTCGGCGAGGTTTTTTTCGGTGCCGACGCCATCCTCATAGCAGAAGGCCAGGTTCTCCTGGGCTTTTATGCTGCCCGCTTCCGCCGCGATCTTCCACAGCCTGAAAGCCTCCGCGTCG
>CADCQZ010000095.1 GCA_902803675.1 uncultured Eubacteriales bacterium | reverse complement strand
GTGACGGTATACTGCCCCGCGCGCACCAGCGCCGAGGCGGCATGGGCCTCCTCCGCGGAGCGGATCTCGGCCTTTTTGCCGTCGATCATGGCCAGACGCATCTCCACCGCGCTCCCGGCGCTTTTGCCGGCCAGGACCGCTTTCGCCGTGATGTACCAGTATTCCTCGGGGACGAATTCCTGGATCTCATTCTCCCGGTCCACCACCATGCGGGTCGCCACGGACTGCACCCGGCCGGCCGAGAGCCCCTTCTTGATCTTTTTCCACAGGAGGGGCGAGATCTGATATCCCACGAGCCTGTCCAGTGCCCGGCGGGCCTGCTGGGCGTCCACCTTGTTCATGTCGATCTCGCGGGGATGGGCCATGGCTTCCATCACGGCCTTTTTGGTGATCTCATGGAACTCGACCCTGCACTTGTCCTTCAGGTCGATATTGAGCACCTGAGCCAGATGCCAGGAGATCGCCTCACCTTCCCGGTCAGGGTCGGTAGCCAGGTAGATCTTCGAAGCGGTCTTGGCTTCCTTCCTGATCCTGGCCAGCACATCGCCCCGGCCGTGGATCGTGATATACTTCATGGCGAAATCGTCGTCCACGTCCACACCGAGACGGGACTTGGGCAGATCCCTGATATGGCCCTGGGAGGCCTCCACTTTATACCCCCGTCCCAGAAATCGGCTGATGGTCTTCGCCTTGGCCGGGGATTCAACAATTACCAGTTTAGTCGCGCTGGGCATTCGGTCTCCTCCAAAGAACGTATTGCCGCCGGCCCCATCGGAGCCAGAGCAGTTTAAAAGGATAGAATAAAAGCCGCCGGATGTCAAGAGCCGTCCGGAAAGCGGGCTTCACCGCCTGAGAGCGTACGCCCGGCCGCCCCGCTTTTCGATCCGGCCCTCCAGTTCCAGCAAGGTCAGGGACGTATTGATCTCCTGCAGGCTCAGGCCCGTCTCATCCAGAAGCTCCTCAAAAGTCTTTTCTTCTTTTTCCAGAGCGCTCAGGATCGGGTCGGACCTGTCCTCTTCGCTCAGTCCCATCAGGTCCGAAAAGCTCACCTGTTTTACATCCCTGCGCCAGCCCATCCCGGAAAGGATATCCTCCCCGCCGGTACATATCCCGGCTCCCTCCTTCAAGAGCTGAAGGGGCAGCTCGCTCCCGGGCGCGTCCACATTGCCCGGAAGGGCAAAGATCTCCCTGCCCTGGCTGAGGGCGTGGTGGACCGTGGAGGCCGTGCCGCTCTTGCGCAAGGCCTCGATCAGAAGGACGGCGTCCGAAAGCCCCGAAATGATCCGGTTGCGGATGGGAAAATGATAGCCCAGAGGCTTCGCGCCCGGCGCGTACTCACTGATCACGGCGCCGCCGGAGGAAATGATCCTGTCCGCCAGGGAGCGGTTCTCCCCCGGATAGATGCCCGGCAGGCCGTTGCCCAGGACCGCGACAGTGATCCCCCCGCCCTCCAGAGCGCCCTCGTGCGCCGCCGTATCGATGCCCCGGGCCAGGCCGGACACGATGACCACGCCGCTTTCGGCCAGCTCCCGGGCGATCCGCTTCGCCTGGGCCCGCCCGTAGCGCGTATCCCTCCGGGACCCGACTATCGCCACCGCCGGGATATCGTTTCCGGGCAGCTGTCCCATGACGAACAGGCCGCGGGGCGGTGACGGGATGTCCCTGAGCCGGGACGGATAGCCTTCGCCGGGACGCAGCACCGGATGGATCCCCGCGTTGTCAAGATCAGCCAGAAGGACGTCGGGCCCTTTGGACCTGAGACCGTTGAGGATCGTGAATCCGTCTTTCCCGATCGTCTCCGCCATCGCGGGGGAAAAGCTGTCATAGATCCCGGAGGCGCTGCCGTACTCATTCAGGAGCCTGTCGATGCCCCGCCAGGCGCTCACCGGCGCGTACTGGAGCCACAGGCAGCACATCTCCTCCCGGGAAAACTCATCCTTCATGGGTCTCTCCTTTTAAAGCACCCGGAACAGGCCGCATTTGAGATACTCGGTCTCCTGGGAAGAGAGCAGGATGGGATGGTCCCGGCCCTGGGTGCGCCATTCGATCTGCTGCAGGCGCACCCGCGCGTCCACGGCCGCCTCCCGGATCACGTCCCTGAACATATCCGGGAGCATGTGCTGGGAACAGGAACAGGTGACCAGGATCCCTCCCGGCTCCAGCAGCTTCATGCCCCGCAGATTGATCTCCTTGTATCCCCTCCGGGCGCCCTCCACCTGGGCCCGGGACTTGGTGAACGCCGGCGGATCCAGGATGACCACGTCGTATTTATCGCCCCGGTCCGACGCGGCCCGGAGGAAATCAAAGGCGTTGGCCGTTTCGAAGGTCACGTTGTCCAGGTGGTTGAGCGCGGCGTTCTCCGCGGCGCAGGCACAGGCGTAATCCGATATATCCACGCCAAGCACCTTTAAAGCGCCGTAGTGCGCCGCGTGCAGGGCAAAGGACCCGGTATGGGTGAAGCAGTCCAGGACCGTTTTCCCCTTGACATAGGGCGCTATGGCCGCCCGGTTCTCCTTCTGATCCAGGAAATATCCGGTCTTCTGACCGTTGATGACGTCCACATGGAAGGCGATGCCGTTCTCCCGCATCAGGACCTTCTCCGGCACCGATCCCCTGAGGAGACCGCTCTCATAGGGCAGGCCCTCGATACGCCGGACGGGCACATCTCCCCGCTCGTAAATGCCGGCGGGATGCAGAAGCTCCTCCAGTTCGTCACAGATCGCCTGTTTGAAGCGGTCCATGCCCAGGCTGAGCACCTGCAGGCAGATCACGTCGCCGAAGGCGTCGGCGATCACGCCCGGCAGCCCGTCCGATTCCGCGAAGATCAGCCGGCAGCTCTTCAGATCCGCGAAGGTCCGCCGCCATTCAACGGCCCGGCGCACCAGACCCCGGATGAAAAGATCGTCCACCGGTTCATCCTTCCAGGTCAAAAACCTGAGAGCGATCTGGGAGGCGGGATTGTACACGGCCTTTCCCAGGAAGGTCCCCCGGTCCGACAGGACGGAGACCACGTCGCCGGGAGACGCGTGGGCCGATGAGCGGATATCGCTCAGAAACACCCAGGGATGCCCCGAATAAACCCTTTTTTCCTTACCGCGGTGAAGCCGGATCTCGCCCATCAAACCGTCCTCCTGACAGATAGTACGCCTATCTTAGCACAAAACCATCCACATAACAAGCGAAAGGGCCGCCCCTGAGGCGGCCCTTAAAACGATCGGGATCATCACTTGCCGAAATTGTAATTGTTCTGCTGGTACAGATAGGTCTCCGACTCGTACGGATAGATCGCCACGATCTTGTCCGCGATGTAGACGATCGTGTACATACCGGAACCGTAGGTCGTCCTGTAATTGGCCATGAACTCGTAAATATCGCTGGCCCGCACGGCGCCGTATCCGGAGCCGTAATAGAAATCGCAGTGCTGGTCCACGGGATACCGGTACAGGTAGGTGGAATCATTGGTGTAATTGGAACGGTTGCCGGCGGCGTAATCCGTGCCCGTATAGTTCACGGTGACCAGATCCGCGGAGATATAATAGGAATTGTTGCTGGTGTAGATCTCCTTGATATAGCCGGCCGACACGCGGGTCCTGGCCTCGCTGGGACGCCTCTGCAGGAAGATGGTGTAGGTGGTCGACACGCCGTTGACCGCCGTGACGCGGATGTCCACCTGCTGGGGATCGTTGGTCATCTGGAAATAGGACGACGTGGACCCGGAGGCGATGGGCTGTCCGTTGATGGTGATCAGGGCGTTCCTGTCAAAGGCCGTGGGCGTGAAGTTGATGCGGGTGACCCAGTCCGCCACGGTGAGCACATAGGCCGTGGTGTAGGGGCTGAAGGTCTTGGGCATCATTTTGCCGGTGTTGGGGCAGTTGTGTGTCAGGTTGGACAGGAGGCTCTCGGTGCCGCTGTACGGGACACTGGTCACATAGGGCACAGCGGTGATATAGGGCGCCGCGGTGATATAAGGTGCCGCCGTGATGTAGGGTGCCGCCGTGATGTAAGGAGCCGCCGTGATCACAGGTGGCGCGGTCACCACGGGGGCAGGCGCGGCGGTGATGACGGGAGCGGCCGTGACGTAGGGAGCCGCGGTGATGACGGGAGCGGCAGTCACCACAGGAGCGGCCGTGGTCTTGGGCTTCTTGGTGGGCTTGGGAGTCGCGGTCGCCTTGGGCTTCTTGGTCGCCTTGGGGGCCGCGGTCGCCTTGTTTTTGCCGGTGGTGATGACGGAGCTGCCGCCGGTGATGATGGTGCCGTCCGTGGTGATGTTTTCCACCTTCACGAAGCCGCGGGCAGGGGTCTCATCCTCCAGGAGCACCTCGATGTAGGCCCAGTCCGCCAGATAACCCAGGATGATGATGTCCGTGTTTTTCTTCAGGGTCGCGAACGCCGTGTTTTTCTCGAAGGGATCGTCGGTGATGCCGGTCTTCTTGTTGATCACGCCGTCGTCATACAGGAATTCGAGCTCGTTTTTGATCTCGCCCTGCACGTTCGAGGCCTTCTGCAGGGCGGATTTCTCGATGTAGCCGACCCGGTAGTTGCCCTTGCTCGTCTGGTAGGACATCATGATCCATTTGTCCTCGACGCCCCAGACCTTGGCGATGACGTCATTGCATGACGCGTTGCCGTTGATCCGCAGGTAATCGGTGCCGGGGCCGGTAAAGACCTTGTATCCGCCCTCGATGCGGCAGGTGCCGTAGGTATTCAGATCGCCCGGGACCATATCGGCTCTCACGATGGGATAAGCCGCTATGGTAAGCACCAGGACACAGATCACAGCCAAATACTTTTTGATCATAAGCATTCCCTCTCTCTTCAGGCTCAGCGCCATATCGCGCGCTCTCCGGGGCCGTCCCCGGGCCGCTTCATTCATTAAACGATTCATTATAGCATTTTATTCCCGCAAAAATCAAATATTTCGATTTTTCAGGCAGGAATATTCTGCCATATCCGTCAGTTCCGCAGGCTGTGCAGAGGCGCGGGGATACGGCCGCCGCGGCGGATGAACTTTTCAGACGAGAAGGGGCTGACCGCCATGACGGGCGCGTGGCCCAGCAGCCCGCCGAATTCCACCTCGTCCCCCACTTTTTTGCCCGGCGCGGGGATCAGGCGCGCGGCGGTGGTCTTCTGATTGATGATGCCGATGGCCGCCTCGTCGGCGATGATGGCGGACAGTGTCTCGGCCGGAGTGTCCCCCGGAAGGGCGATCATATCCAGCCCCACCGAGCACACGCAGGTCATGGCCTCCAGCTTCTCAAGGCTGAGGGCCCCGGCCTTCACCGCGTCGATCATGCCGATATCCTCGCTGACCGGTATGAAGGCTCCCGACAGACCTCCCACGTGGGAGGACGCCATGACGCCGCCCTTTTTGACCGCGTCATTGAGCAGGGCAAGGGCCGCGGTGGAGCCGTGGGTACCGCATTTCTCCAGTCCCATCTCCTCCAGGATATGCGCGACACTGTCGCCCACCGAAGGGGTAGGAGCCAGGCTCAGGTCCACGATGCCGAAGGGCACGCCCAGGCGGGCGGAGGCTTCCTTGGCCACCAACTGACCCACCCGGGTGATGCGGAAAGCCGTGCGCTTCACGGTCTCCGCCACCACGTCAAAAGCCGCTCCGGGCACCTGCTCCAGGGCCCTTTTGACGGTTCCCGGTCCGCTGACGCCCACCGAGACCGCCGACTCGCCCTCGCCGATCCCGTAAAACGCGCCGGCCATGAAGGGATTGTCCTCCACGGCGTTGGCGAAGACCACGAATTTGGCGCAGCCCAGGCCCATCCTGTCCGCGGTCGCCGCGGCCAGCTCCTTGATCACCTGTCCGCACAGGGCGACAGCGTCCATGTTGATGCCGGCCCGGGTGGTGGCCACGTTCACCGAAGAGCACAATAGATCCGTCTCCGACAGGGCTCGGGGCACACTGCGCAGCAGCCGCTCATCGGCTTTCGTCATGCTCTTGTGCACCATGGCGCTGTAGCCGCCGATGAAATCCACACCCACAGCCTTCGCGGCCCGGTCCAGGGTCCTGGCCAGGGGCAGGGGATCCGGGATCCCGCCGGTGAGAAGGGCCGCGGGGGTGACGGCGATGCGCTTGTTGACGATCGGCACACCGAAATCGCCCTCGATCTCCTCCCCGATCCTGACCAGATCCTTGGCCGAGCGGGTGATCTTGTCGTAGACCTTGCGGCACAGGGCCGAAGTGTCGTCGCTGACGCAGTCCAGAAGGGATATCCCCATCGTGATCGTGCGCACATCCAGTTTCTCCTGGTCGATCATGCGCAGCGTCTCCATGATCTCACGGGTACTGAGCATACGGGCCTCCTTATACCTGATGCATGGCTTCGAAGATCTCGCTCTTCTGGATGCGGATCTCCACACCGATCTCGGTCCCGAGAGCGGAGAGCTCCTCGGACAGGACACCGAAGGAGCAGTCCGGCTCACTCAGGTCCACCAGCATGATCATGTTGAAAAAACCGGATACGATGGTCTGCGAGATATCCAGGATATTGATGTTATGGGTGAACAGCACCCCGGACACCCGGGCGATGATGCCCTTGCAGTCATAGCCCAGGACCGTCACCACGGCCTTTTTGACGATATCCATACGAAACACCTCCGAAACTTAGATTCCCCGCGGCGCCACATCCGTGAGCGTCAGGCCGGGATTTTTCTCCTCCGCCAGGCGGATCGACCAGTCGTTCTCGAAGAAGAGCACGGGCTGATCCTGGGCATCCCTGCCCCGGCCGGAACTTGAGGTCAGCTGAAGGTCCTCCACGGGACGGCGCGTCTCGACCACCCACCGGACATAGCGGTAGGGCAGCCGCTCCATCACCAGATCCACGCCGTACTCGGACTTGAGGCGGTAGGTGAGCACATCGAACTGCAGCTCGCCCACCACGCCCACCAGGAACTCCTCCAGGGCGTTCTCGCCCCGTCGGAAGGTCTGGATCGCGCCCTCCTCGCTCAGCTGGGAGATGCCCTTGGTGAACTGCTTGCGCTTCATGGAGTCCAGCGGCCGCACCCGGGCAAAGCGCTCCGGAGCGAAAACGGGGATCTTCCCGAAACGGAATTTCTTCCCTTCCGTGAGCGTGTCCCCCAGGCGGTAGACGCCCGGGTCGAACAGGCCGATGATATCGCCCGGATAAGCGCTCTCCACGCCCTCCCGCTCGTCCGCCATGAACTGCTGAGGCTGCTTGACCTGCATCATTTTGTTGGTGCCGGAGTGCCAGACGGTCATGCCCTTTTTAAACTCGCCGCTGACCACCCGCAGGAAGGCCAGACGGTCCCGGTGTGCCGGGTTCATGTTGGCCTGGATCTTGAAGATGAATCCGGAGAATTCCTCGTTTTCCGGCTCGATCAGGCCCATGTCGCTCTCGCGGGGCGTGGGCGGCAGGGTGTAGCGCAGGAAACGGTATAAAAACGGCTCCACACCGAAATTGGTGATGGCGCTGCCGAAGAACATGGGCGTGAGCTCGCCCCGGCGCACGCGGTCCAGATCGAACGCGTCGCCCGCCTCGTCCAGCAGCAGGATCTCCTCATCCAGGCGGCGGCGGTAGTGTTCCTCCAGGGCCGACTCCAGGGCCGGGTCATCCCGCGGGATGACGGTCTTTTTCACGCGGCTGCGGCCGTGATCGCCGCCCACGTACAGTTCCACCGTTTCCTCGTCCCGGTGATAGACGCCCTGGAAATCACCGTCCACGCCGATGGGCCAGTTCACGGGACAGGCCCGAATCCCCAGCACCTTTTCGATCTCCTCCATGAGCTCGAAGGGATCCCTGGCGGCCCGGTCCATTTTGTTCACGAAGGTGAAGATGGGGATCCCCCGCATCCGGCAGACCTTGAACAGCTTGATGGTCTGCTCCTCCACGCCCCTGGCGGCGTCGATCAGCATGACGGCCGAGTCCGCCGCCACCAGGACGCGGTAGGTATCCTCGGAGAAATCCTGGTGACCGGGGGTGTCCAGGATGTTGATCTCATATCCGTCAAAGGAAAACTGCATCGCGGAAGAGGTGACGGAAATGCCGCGCTGCTTTTCGATCTCCATCCAGTCGCTGGTGGCGTGCCTCTCTGCCCGGCGCGCCTTGACGCTGCCGGCCTGCCGGATGGCGCCGCCGTAAAGCAGGAGCTTTTCGGTCAGTGTGGTCTTGCCGGCGTCCGGGTGGGATATGATCGCGAATGTTCTTCTTTTATTGACTTCATCAGCCAGAGCCATGGGTATCTCCTCCTGCCTGTTATCACGATTTGCCGCGGTAAGCCTCGATGACGTCCGGCCGGCGGCGCAGTTTGTTGATGGCGCCGGTCAGCTGATCCCTGTCGATGACTTCCACGGTCATGGTTATGGTAACGGTCTTGTTCTTGTTCATCCTGACGCTCATGGAGCGCATGGGGATCTTGACATCATCGAAGAAGACGGACAGTTCCCCCAGAAGGGACGGATGATCATAACAGATGATCTGGATCGTCGAGGAGAAGCTCTCGTTCTCCGCGAAGGCCCAGGACACGTTGATCCTGCGCTCCTCTTCGGAATTCTGCGCGTTCACGCAGTCCGCCTTATGGACGGTCACACCGCGTCCCCGGGTGATATAGCCCACGATGTCGTCCCCCGGGACCGGGTTGCAGCACCGGGCAAAACGCACCAGCATGTCGGCGGAGCCGTCCACGAAAACGCCGTGGCTGGCGCTGCCGTGGGTCTCCTCCCGGGGCGGGGCCTCCGGAAGCACGGGCACGGGCTTGGGCGCGAGCTTCTCATCCCGTTTCTGCTTCTCGTCGATCAGGCGACCGATCACGTAGGAACTGGCGACGCCGCCGTAGCCCACCGCGCCGTACAGATCGTCCAAGTCCTGGAACATGTACTTCCTCAGGATCGGCTCGTAATACTCCGGCTTGGTGTATTCCCCCAGGCGGATGCCCCTGCGGTGGGCCTCCCGCTCCAGGGACTCACGGCCCTTGATGACGTTCTCCCCCCTGAGTTCCCGCTTGAAGAACTGGCGGATCTTGGCCTTCGCCTGCTGGGTCTTGACGATGTTGAGCCAGTCCATGCTGGGGCCCTTGGAAGAGGCGGAGGTGATGACCTCCACCCGGTCGCCGGTCTTGAGCTCCGTGCCCAGGGGCACCATCTTGCCGTTCACCTTGGCGCCGATGCAGGCGTTCCCCACGCCGGAGTGGATGCGGTAGGCGAAGTCCAGGGGGGTCGCTCCCCGCTGCATGCTGATGATGTCGCCCTTGGGCGTGAAGATGAACACTTCCTCGGAGAACAGGTCCGTCTTCAGGCCGTCGATGAACTCATGAGAATCCCTCGTCTCGCTCTGCCAGTCCAGGATCTGCCTGAGCCAGAACAGCTTTTCATCGAAGGTATCGTTCCCGGCCTTGCCCTCCTTGTACCGCCAGTGGGCGGCGATGCCGTACTCGGCGATCCGGTGCATTTCCCAGGTCCTGATCTGGATCTCGAAAGGAAAGGGGATCCTGCGGCCGCCGATCACCGTGGTGTGAAGGGAGCGGTACATGTTCGCCTTGGGCACGGAGATATAGTCCTTGAAGCGGCCGGGCACCTGGCTCCACAGGGTGTGGACGATGCCAAGGACGGTGTAGCAGTCCGGGACCGCGTCCACGATGACGCGGATGGCGATCAGATCGTAGATCTGCTCGAAGGGCTTGTTCTGGATCACCATTTTGCGGTAGATCGAGTAAAGGTGCTTGGGCCGGCCGTCGATGTCATACTTGAGCCCGGCCTCATCCAGCTTCTGGCTGAGCTGGCTGATCACCAGAGCGATGTTCTCTTCCCGCTCCGCGCGCTTCATGCCCACCTTCTGCGCCACGAATTTATAGCCCTCGGGGTCGATATAGAAAAGAGAAAGGTCCTCCAGCTCGGACTTGATGGAGTATACGCCCAGCCGGTGGGCCAGAGGCGCGTAAATGTCCAGGGTCTCCCGGGCGATGGCCACCTGCCTGTCCTGGGGCTGGAAGCGCAGTGTGAGCATATTGTGGAGCCGGTCCGCCAGCTTGATCAGCACCACCCGGATATCCCTGGACATGGCGAAGATCATTTTCCTCAGGGATTCCGCCTGCTGTTCCTCACGGTCGGTGAAATTGAGCCTTCCCAGCTTGGTGACGCCGTCCACCAGGGTGAGCACTTCCTCACCGAACTCCTCCCGGAGGATATCGGGCGTAACGCCCTCACAGTCCTCCAGAGTGTCGTGAAGCAGCGCCGCCGCGATCGTGGGCGGATCCATCACCAGGTCTGTCAGGATGGACGCGACGAAAAGCGGATGCACGATATACTTTTCACCGCTCTTGCGCTTCTGGCCCTCGTGCGCCTTTTCGGCGAACGCGTACGCCCTGGTCACCAGCTCTCCCCCGCCGGGGTAAGCCTTTTCGGCCCGGTCGGCGATCTCTTTCGGCTCCAACTGCACATACGCACTGTGCGCCATGTTCCCCTCCGCTTGATCGATTGGCTGTCAGTTCATGCTTCCGGTATCCGTCAGATGGTAAAAGATCGTTTTCAGGGGATCCGTCGGCCCCTGCGGTACCGGCAAAAGCCGCACGGAGAGCGGCTCATCCGTCATTTCAAGGAGCCCCGCTTCCTTCATCGCGGCTGCGCCCCAGGCGACGCCCGGCCCATCCGTGCCGGCTCCGGCGGCAGTGCCCCGTTCCCCCATCTCGTCCCAGCGGCGGAACAGAACGTACAGACGCCGCAGCTGCTCCCGGGTCATCACGAGTGAACGCCGTATCCCGGACGATATGTCCGACGGGCTCACTTCGATCCGGGCCTTGGGATGCAGCGCTCCGATCGCCGCCGTCTCTCCCGGGCCGAAGCTCCCGTCACACAGGACGATCCTTTCATAACCCTCGGGGATGGCACTGATCGGCGCATAGAGCGCTACCGCCGAGTAAGCCCGCCGGTCAAGGCCGGATGCCCCGACCACCTCGAGCGCCGGATGCGCCGCCGCGACGGCGGCTGCCGTGGATGCCCGCCGGCAGAAATACAGTGTCCCCCTGAGGCCGGGCTCCGTCTCCCGCCAGCTGCGGTCCACCGTTCCAGCCCCAGGTGTCCCCGCCGCCAGGCTCATGACCGTCTGCAGGTCCCTGAGGCAGACCGCCCTTTCCCTCTCCGGATCATTCCGCAGCCCTTCCGGAGACAGGCGCGCGCCCTTCACCGTCAGTTCCGCCCGGGTGGTGCCCATGAACTCGTTGAGGCTCATCTCCGCCAGGACATCGACCGTATCCAGCGCTTCCCTCGCCAGATACCCGTGGGAGAACCAGATCCCCTGCCGGATATCGCGGCCGCTGCTGAACTCGCATTTGAGGTGTTTCTCCCCGGAGCCCACCGCCCGCATGGAAAGGCCGCAGCCGTCGAACCGGAAGACCGGCCTGACATTCCCCATGCCGAAGGGTTCCAGGAGCGACAGCAGGCGGACATTGTCCACGCTCACGTCCCTGAGGGACAATGTGAGATCGTACTCCATGGCGTGGCGCAGATCGCCTTCCCCCAGCTGCTCGGCCACGGCGCCGCTGAAAGCCGCGGTGAAAGCGCCGAAGTTCTCCGGCTTGAGCGCCAGGCCTGCCGCCTGCTTGTGCCCGCCGAACCGCGTCAGGTACTGCCGGCAGGATGAGATCGCCCGGTACAGGTCGATGCCGCAGGCGCTCCGGCCCGAGCCCTGGTAATCCCCCGCCTGATTCTGTGTCAGGCAGATCACCGGATAGGCGTACTGCTCGGCGAGCTTGCCCGCCACCAGTCCGATCACGCCGGTATCCCAGTCCGGATCGAACACCACGATCCCCCGCTGCCGCCAGAGAGGCATCTTCTCCACCTGCGCCCTTGCCTGGGAAAAAGCCCTTTCCTCCTTGTCGCGCCGCTCGCGGTTCAGATCCTCGAGCCGTTCGGCCAGTGCCATGGCCGGAGCCTGATCCCGGGCCGTCAGGAGCCGGTACCCCAGGAGCGCGCTGTCCAGGCGGCCCGCCGCGTTGAGCCGGGGTGCCAGCTGGAAAGCGATCTTCTCAGACGTGACGCTCCCCTCCGGGATCCGCGCGGTCCTGAGCAGGGCCCCGATCCCCGGCCTCGCCGTTCGGTTCATGGCCCGGAGGCCCTGATGGACCAGCACCCTGTTTTCGCCCCTTAACGGGACCAGGTCCGCGACAGTGGCCAGAGCACAGATGTCCAGATACTCCCGGGCGGCGTCCGGTCCGTTCAGGGCCCACATCACCTTCCAGGCGACACCGGCCCCGCACAGCGGGGAATAGCCTTCCCCGGCCAGCATGGGATCCACCACCGCGTCCGCGCGGGGCAGCGCCTCTCCCGGCGTGTGATGATCCGTGATGAGCACGGTCATCCCCAGGGACTTTGCCAGGGCCGTCTCCTCCACGCTGGTGATGCCGCAGTCCACCGTGACGAGGATATCCGTGCTCCCGGCGATCTGCCGGACCGCCTCCGCGTTCAGCCCGTAGCCTTCCCCATGCCTGTCCGGGATGCGCACCCGGGTCCTGGCGCCCTGCAGTAGGAAGGCGCGCTCCATGATCACACTGGCGCAGATGCCGTCCACGTCGTAATCGCCGTAGACCGTCACCCGGAGGGAACGGCCTTTTTCCTCCCGCAGACGGGCGACGGTATCCGTAAGATCCTTCATCCCGGGCAGCGCCGAGGGCGGCAGGAGCTGATCCATCGCCGGGGCCAGGAACTTTTCCATTTCCTCTTTCGTCTCGTATCCGCGGCTGAAAAGAAGGTCCGCGAGCCACGCCGGGACACGCCCGACACTTTCAGGCACGGAGCGGGACACTTTTGTCCGGGGAATGAATTCCATGAGACGGCAGGTTCCTTTCGATGGATCTGAAATAAGCCAAAAAAGAAAACAGTAGTGCCCCGGAAGGCACTACTGTCAGGAAACTTTACTGAGCCGCCTTGGCGGAAACGGCCTCGCGGGTAGAACCGCCCACGATGGTCAGGCAGGGAGCGAACCAGCGGCTGAGGCCGATGCAGCACACCACATTGACCACGGCGCCGGCAGCCAGGATGTAGCCGAACTGACGGGTCACCGGCAGGATCATGAGCAGCAGGCCCAAAGCCAGTTCACAGCCCACGGCCAGCCAAGTCATCTTCACGGAAGCCTGGAAGCCCGTACGCACGGCACCGCGGCCGTCCTTGCCGGAAACGATGGCGTTGTCCATCTCCCTGAGGATCAGGGTGAGCACGTACACCGCGAAGAGCACGGTCAGGATCACTGCGAACCAGTTGATCAGCGTCAGCACCGGCAGGACCACAGTGGCCACCAGGAAGAAGAAGCACACCATGTAGAGCCACAGGCTCCAGGTGGCGGCCAGGCCGGCCATGCGGTTGCGGACGATCATGTACACCGCGGCCGCGGCGACAAGAGCCCACATCACGATCAGCACCACGTTCAGGATCGAACGGTTGCCGCTCACACCCGCGGGATCAGCCGCGGCGCCGGTGACGCTCAGAGGCAGCTGGCCGCCCGTGATCACGGCACCGTAAGCGTTGGCCATCGCGTTGCTGTTCAGGCTCAGCACCACGCTGGCGTTGGATTCGTTGTAGTAGTTCTTCATGCTGCCCGCGGCGACGATCTCCTCACCGTCCATCGCGAACACAGCCTTGTCCACATCGGAGAGGACCAGGGCCTTGGCGTCATTGGTCAGATGGAGGAACAGAGCATAGGCGCTGCCGTCCGTAGTGTTGTAGTACTGGACATGATAGCCCTTGAAAGCCTCGGGGCCATTCAGGGTCTTGTCACCGACGGTCAGGGCCGCGTTGCCGGCGGAACCCACCGCGCTGATGATGGCGGAGGACACGTCCTCACCGTTGACGTTCACGTATTTGGGATAGGCGACCTGGAGGGTATTGTCCCCGGTCACAGTGACTTTGGCCATACGGCCCATGGCGTTCAGGCGCTTTTCCAGGATGGTCTTCGCCTTTTCAAGATCGGCCTTGAATTCCGCGGTGTATTCGACGACGGTATCCTTCGCTTCCTCAGCGGTGTCCGCTTCTTCTTCGGCAGCGTCCCCGGTGGAAGCGGGGGTGAGATAAGTCATCGTGACGTTGGCGGCGTTGCCGTCACCCACATCCAGGCCCAGGGTCAGGGAGGCAGGCACCTTCCCGGCGGTCAGGGGCACCCAGGGCAGAAGGATATTGACGCCTTCGGCGTCCAGCTTAGTCCCGGCGATACCCAGCCAGGACACACACACCGTCACGGCCAGCATCACGCACATGGCGATGACGGCCTTTGTCCTTGAAGTCATCGGTTTACGGTTCTGTTTCTTATCAGCCATCAGAAATCTCTTCCTCTCACGGCACGGTGACCGTGCCTTAATGCGTCAGCGCCTATTATACTATCGGGCTTTTTTTTCGTCAAGAAATTTATCCGTCCGCGGCTCCGGGGCCCGCTACGGCTGCGGCCGGGCCGCCTGATGCTCCTCTTCGCTGTCGATCACGAAGATCTTGGTGTTCCGGGCCAGATGTGAATATAAGTAGTACATATTCAGGCCCGTCTCCGCGTCCCGGCGCGGGTCGACCCGCACGCAGCCGTGGGAAGCCCGTGTCCCCAGTTCCGCGATCTGCTCGCTGAAATCCGTAAAGCCGCCCTCCGCGCGCTTGAGCCCGGCCGAATGGATGAGGTTGGGACCGTCGATCCGGATCGGGTAATCGTACCAGAACCCGTCCCGGAAGAAATCATCCATCAGGTCCCCGGTCAGATAGATGCCCGCCCGGGTCAGGCATTCCGTGGCTTTGACCTGTCTGAGACCCGTGGACACTTTAAGCATCCCGAGGTATTCGCCCCGGAAATAGACTTTCAGTTCCTGGGACCGCTTGTCCAGCACCAGGCCGTAGAGCGGGCTCGGGCGAACGGTCAGAAGGTTCCCGCTGGGCAGATACCCTTCCGCGTACTGGGCCTTTTCCACCGTGTAGAACCCGACGCGCACAAAACCGCCGGCGGGTTCCTCCAGCACCCGGACGCCCGCCAGGGAGCAATGGACATTGCCCACGAC
Organism: uncultured Eubacteriales bacterium; assembly: GCA_902803675.1. The sequence continues at coordinate 6,032 of CADCQZ010000095.1, read as the reverse complement.
GCCGCTGTTCTGGCTGGGCAGCTTATAGACCTTCATCCCATTGCCGTCCTCACCCCTGGCCACCGTCACGGGCTCCTGGAGCATTTCCCAGGTCTCGTCCGGAGATTCCTCCCCCGTAGGCTGCCAGTAGCGCGTCAAAGTTTGAGCGGGAGGCTCCTCGGGCGCGTCCAGGATCGTGACCCGGACCTGAGAAAAGTGCTCCGGATAAGGCCGGGTATAGAAAGTGAGCACATAGTCCCCCGGAGCGAACCGCGAGCCGGTCTGCGTCTTCGCGTTCCAGCGGAACACCTGCGGCCCTGACATGGCCTGGACGGTGACCGTGTGCAGCACCTCGTCCGGCTCATCCGCCGCGGCGATGTCCACCGTCACGCTCATATTGTCAAAGGTGCAGAAATAATCGATGCCCAGCGCGCCGTCCTCCGGATAGAACGCTTCCTGCCAGGGAGTGGCGAAGGCCACCACAGCGCAGGGATTGGTGAAAGTCACGTTGAGGGCGGCCGTATCCTCGGTGCCGTCATCGCGCACCAGCACCGCCCTCACCACGGCTCCCGTGTCCCGGATGGGACACTCGCCGTTCTCCCACAGGCCGTCCCAGGCCACCTGGGTGGTCCCCGCGAAGACAGGCTCGCACAGCAGGACCCTTCCCGGTACACCGCCGAAATAATCCACGGAGACCGTCAGGATACCCGGCACCTGAGACGTGATCTCAAGATCCGCCCCCTCATACGGACGGACTTTCTTTGGGCCCGTGAGTTCAAGGGCCATGGAGGAGGCCGTCAGGCAGATCAAAAAGACCGCCGCGAAAAGGATGGTACGTTTCAGCATGTTCGTTTCTCCCGGGCAAAGCGATCGAAGTGACTGGGCGGGATCGGCTGCCGCCCGTTCATCCCAGCTCGCAGGCGATCCGGGATGCCAGGCGGACGTTGTTGAGCACCAGCTGGATATTGCTCTTCAGGCTCTCCCCTCCGGTGAGCTCGGTGACCCGCGCCAGAAGGAAGGGCGTGATGGCCTTGCCCTTGACGCACTGCTCATCCGCTTCCTTAAGGGCCTGCGAGATGGCTCTGTCGATCTCCTCACCGGGCATGGCGTACTCATCGGGGATCGGGTTGGTGATCAGCATGCCGCCCGGATAGCCCAGGGAACGCTGGGCCGTGATGATGGCCGCGATCTCGCCGGGAGTGTCCGCGCGCGCGTCCACTTTAAGGCCGCTGTGCGGCGTATAAAAAGCCGGCAGTTCATCGGTGCCGTACCCCAGGACGGGCACGCCGTGGGTCTCCAGGTATTCCATCGTGAGCGGCAGGTCCAGTATGGCCTTGGCCCCGGCGCACACCACCGCCACCGGGGTGTGGGCCAGCTCCTCCAGATCCGCGGAGATGTCCATGGTCTTTTCCGCGCCGCGGTGCACACCGCCGATGCCGCCGGTGGCGAATATCCTGATGCCGGCCATGGCCGCGACGATCATCGTGGCCGCCACGGTGGTGGCGCCGTCCTGGCCGCGGGCAGCCAGCACCGGAAGATCCCTGCGGGAAGCCTTGGTGACCTTCTGCCCGGCGCGGCCCAGGTAGTCGATCTGATCCTCGGTGAGGCCCGCGCAGAGCCTGCCGCCGATCACTGCCACGGTCGCGGGCTCCGCGCCGAACTCCCGGGCCGTCCTCTCGCACATAAGAGCTGTTTCCACATTCTGCGGATAGGGCATGCCGTGGGAAATGATGGTGCTTTCCAGAGCGATGACGGGCCTGCCGGCTTCCAGCGCCGCCCTGACAGCGGGTGAATACAGGATATTCTCGTTCATAAATGCCTCCTGAATGATGATCGGTCAGAATTCCGGGTCGGGAGCGAACAGGTCCTCCTTGCGGCGGGCCATTTCCTCCACCCGGTCGATATACTCCCGGATGTCGGACACGTTGGGAGCACGCTTTATTTTGCCGGATGCCGTGTTGACGCGCTTGGAGATGCCCCCGGCGCCCAGGGCCAGCACGTCGGCGTTCTCTTCCATCATGCCGATATTGTAGAGCCCCTCATGTCCCGGCAGCGCGTAGCCCACGTTTTCCAGATTGCCGGCCATGTATTTCTGGCGGTAGAGATAATAGGGCCTCATCCCCCTTTGGGCGGCCTCCTCTCGGCCGGCGCGCACCATCCGGGCGGTCATCTCCCCGTCGGGCAGCTGAGCCTGCCACAGATTGAACAGGCTGGAATGCTTGATGCACAGGGTGTGCACCGTCAGGCTCTCCGGGCGAAGGTCCCGGCTCCAGCGCAGGGTCTCCCCGAACATTTCCGGCGTCTCGCCGGGCAGGCCGGCGATCAGGTCCATATTGATATGGGAAAAACCCTTTTCCCGGGCCATGGCATAGGCCTTCTCCGTATCGGCCCGGGTGTGCCTGCGGCCGATGCGGCGGAGGGTCTCATCGTGCATGGTCTGGGGATTGATGGATATCCGCGCCGCGCGGTGCGCTTTGAGCACGTCGAATTTCTCCGCGTCCAGGGTATCCGGCCGCCCGGCCTCCACCGTGACCTCGACGCACCGGGCCGTCAGGGGATCAAGGGCCGTGAGCACCCGGTCCAGGGAGCGGGCGTCCAGGGACGTGGGGGTGCCGCCGCCCATGTAGAAGGCCCGGATCTCAAAGCCCCGCGCCGCGATAAGTTCCCGCGCCGCTGCGATCTCTTTAAGGAGCGCGTCCACGTAGGGCGCCTTCAGTTCGCCTTTCCCCAGTTCCCCCGACAGGAAGGAGCAGTAAGCGCACCGGCTGACGCAGAACGGGATGCCCACGTAAAGATCGATCTGGTCCTTTCCCTGAAGGGGCAGGGACTGCTGGACGCGCACGGTCTCCGCCGTCAGGCGGCACTTCTCCTCAGTGACATCGAACACGTCATGCAGGTCCTTTTCCGCCTGTTCCAGCGTCTTCCCCTCCGCCATGGCCGCCCAGATGAGGCGGGTGGGCCGGATGCCCGTGAGAGACCCCCACGGAGGCCGGACTCCCGACGCCTGCCTGAATACCCGGTATACGCAGGTCTTGATCAGGCGTTTGTGGACGCGCTTGTCCTCCAGCGCCCCGGTGCCTTCCGGTGCGGAAGCCTCAAAGGCATACTCTCCGCCGGACGCAAAAGAAAGCGCCGCCCGCACACGGCGGATGCCGCCCGCGAGGCTCTCCTCGTGCGAAAGACGTACCGGCGCGTCGGAAACAAGGCGCACCTCACGCCCGTAAAAAACACGTACCTCATCCAGTATGTCGTTCAGGAACGCCGGTGTGGGCGTGGATACCGAAAGATCCATCATTCCTCCTGCGCGGACAGGATACGGCCGTATACCGCCCGTTCCCTGTCCAGCGTGGTCATATCCCCGTGACCCGGGTACACTCTCAGGTCATCCCCGATGGCCAGAAGCATCCTCAGGCTGCGGACGAGGGCCCTGTGGTCGCCTCCGGGCAGATCGGTCCTGCCGAAACCGCTCCTGAACAGGGTGTCCCCGGTCAAAAGATCCTCACCCAGGCGGTAGCACATGCCTCCCGGCGTGTGCCCCGGCGCCGGGATGACCTCCACCGGCTTTGAGAAGCCCTCAAACTTAAGACGCTCCCCGCCGCGGAGCAGGTCGGTGGCCGGCGGCCTTGAACGCCTGTCCCCGCACAGGAAGCCCGCGTTCAGGTCGGGATCGGTCAGCATAAGGGCGTCGGCTGCGCCGATATAGATCCTGCGGCCCGGAAAAGAGTCCAGCGCGCCGGTGTGGTCAAAATGCCCGTGAGTCAGCAGTACGGCCCGGACCTCACGGCCTTCCAGCGCTTTGAGGATCCTGTCTCCGTCCCCGCCCGGGTCCACCACCAGAGCCGAACGCCCGTCCTCGTCCCCGAAAACGAGATAGCAGTTGGTGCTCACTTCACCTACCGAAAGACATCTGATCAAAACAGGCCTCCGTCAGAACGTTTTGCGCGAGTCGATGAGCAGCGTGACCGGGCCGTCGTTCACCAGGGATACCTCCATATGGGTGCGGAACACACCGGTCTCCACCGTCAACCCTTCCCCGCGGATGAGTTCGCAGGTCTTCAGGTACAGTTCGTTGGCCCTCTCCGGCTGTTCCGCCCGGGTGAAGCCCGGCCGGTTCTGCCCCCGGGCGTCTCCCAAAAGGGTGAACTGGCTCACGCAGAGCACCTGCCCGTTCACGGCGGCACAGTTCAGGTTCATCTTGCCCTGATCGTCCTCGAAGATGCGCAGCCGCGCGATCTTCTGCGCCATATAGGCCGCGTCCTTTTCCGTGTCTCCGGTCTCGACCCCCAGGAGCACCATGAGCCCCTGCCCGATCGCGCCGGTCTTCACGCCCTCGGACAGGACTTCCGCCCGGCTCACCCGCTGCACCACCGCTCTCATTGCGCCTTACCTCCCGATCTGTCGGATCACATGCCCGCTTCGAGGGCCTTCATCTTTTCTTCCTGCTCACGGAGCGCAAGGGCGTCGATGATCTCGTCCAGGTCCCCGTCCAGCACCTCGTCGATCTTGTAGAGCGTCAGATTGCAGCGGTGATCCGTCACCCGGCCCTGGGGAAAATTATAGGTGCGGATCCGCTCGTTGCGCTCCCCGCTGCCCACCTGTTCGCGCCTGTTCTGGGCGTACTCGGAATCCTTCTGTCCCTGATAGAGGTCCACCAGCCGGCTCCGAAGCACCTTCATGGCCTTTTCCTTGTTTTTCAGCTGGCTCTTCTCATCCTGGCAGGTGACCACCAGGCCGCTGGGCAGATGGGTGATCCGCACAGCCGAATCCGTCCGGTTGATATACTGTCCGCCGTGTCCCGACGCCCGATAGGTATCGATGCGCAGATCCTCATTGCGGATCTCCACCTCCACCTCTTCCGCTTCCGGCAGCACGGCCACCGTCGCGGTGGAGGTGTGGATGCGGCCGCCCGCCTCGGTGACAGGCACCCGCTGCACCCGGTGGACACCGCTCTCATATTTGAGCCGGGACCAGGCGCTGCCGCCGGAGAGCATCACCACAGCCTCCTTGACGCCCTTGAGTTCCGTCTCGGTGATATCGATCACCTCATACTTCATCCGGTGACGCTCGGCGTAGCGCTGGTACATGCGCAGGAGAAGCCCCGCGAAGAGCGCCGCCTCGTCGCCCCCGGCGGCGGGGCGGATCTCCACGATGACGTTCCTGTCCGCGTTGGGGTCTCTGGGGAGCAGCATCATTTTGAGTTCCCGTGTCTGCCTGTCCCGGAGCGCTTCGAGCTCCCCGAGCTCCTCGGCCGCCATATCCGCCATATCCGGATCCTTGAGCATCTCCCGGGCCTGCAGGATCTCATCGGAGGTCTTGCGTGCCTGCCGCCAGGCGGTCACGATCCCCTCCAGCTCGCTGATCTCCCTGATGACCGACCGGTATCTCTCCACATCGGCGATCACGTCCGGCTGGGCAGCGGCCACGTTCAGCTCCTCAAAGCGCGCTTCCATGGCGTTCAGTTGATTATCGATCACAAAAACCCCTTCCCCGGACGCCCCGCAGGTGTCCGGACACATCCCTGATCAGCCCGGTATCCTCAAACCGGGGACTTATCCGCTCCTGAAGAAGACCGGCCTGGTCTTCCGCGCATTCCAGACAGAGCGCTCCGCCCGGGCGCAGGGCCCCGCCGAGGCCGCGCAGGATCCGCCGGTACAGGTCCAGCCCATCCTCCCCGCCGTCAAGGGCCAGGCGCGGCTCCCGCTTCACTTCCCGGTCAAGGCCGTCAAGGGCCCTCCGGGGGATGTAGGGCGGATTGGACACGATCAGGTCGAATCTCTCCCCGGGCACGGCATCGAACAGGTCGCCCAGCCTGACGGTGACACGCGCCCCCAGACGGGCGGCGTTTTCCTCCGTCAGGGCAGCCGCCTCGGGGCTTATGTCCGCGCAGGTCACCCGGAGCGAAGGAAACTTCAGGCTCATCTCGATACCCAGGATACCGCTGCCCGCGCACAGGTCCAGTACATCGTGTGTACCGGTCGTCACCAGGGCGGCGGCCGCTTCACACACGGCTTCCGTGTCGAACCGGGGGATCAGCACGCCCGGCCGCACCCTGT
>CADCQZ010000094.1 GCA_902803675.1 uncultured Eubacteriales bacterium | reverse complement strand
TGGAACGGGCGGGACCACCCTGGGTGATGATCATGATGGGGCCCGAGGTCATCACCGCGAGGATGGTATTGGTGCACAGCACGTACATGGCCGTGGGGCGGATCATGGGGAGCTCCATCACGAAAAAGATCCGGAGCTTTCCCGCGCCGTCCATCTCGGCGCTCTCCTTCACATCCCTCGGAACGCCCCTGAAGGCGCCTGTGAACAGGAGGAAATTATACCCGATGCCCATCCACACCGTCAGCATCACGATGGAACCCAGAGCAGTCTGCGCCCCGACATAGCCCTGGAACGCAAGGCCCAGCGCCGCGTTCACATACCCCACGGTGGGGTCCAGGAACACCTTGAAGATCAGCGCCGCGGCGGACATGGATACCGCCATCGGCAGCGAGATGAGCACCTCGGTGAAGGGCGCCGCCGGATGGGGCATGGCGCAAAGCTTGCCGAGGAACAATGTCAGGGCCATGGTGACGGGCACGTTGACCGCCGTCATGCGCAGCGTATTCCCCAGAGCGGAAAGAAACTCCCTGCGGCCGAAGAGCTTCATGAAATTGTCCGGCCCCACGAAACCCCTGACCTCTCCCAGCCGGTTGACCTGGGACAGGGAATAGATCACGCTCCGTCCCAGCGGCAGGTAGACGAAGACCGCCGACAATACCAGGATGGGCAGCAGGAACAGATAGGGCTTCAGGGCACGCGCTTTGACCATCGATACCTCCGCGGATAAAAAAACGCCCGGAAATATTCTCCGGGCGGAAAAAGCCATCCACATGTTTCTTCTCTCATCCAGACTGTACTGTCGGCTCCGGGATCTCACCGGATCAGCCTTTACGGCTCGCGGGCTCTACCGCCGGTGGGGACTTTCACCCCGCCCTGAAGAATATTCGATTCGCGTACCATTATATCCGCTCCGCCCGTCCTGTCAAGAACAATTCGTCCGGACCCGTTCTTTCTCTGCGGGGATGGGGATCACGCGATAAACGTAACGGATCTGGGATCTGTTTGTTTATTATCTCAAGGATTAAATAATCATTAAATCCGGCGGTGGACTATTCCAAGCCGTCTTTTTATGTTATAATGTATTTGGTACAGTATTTATTTCGAAGCTGAACCGACACGGAGGAGAAGCGCCTATGAACAGTTTTTTGTCCGCCTGGGGCAATGACCTGAAAAGCATCCCGATCGGTCCCCTTGGGATCATCTCCATGCCAGGAAGCGAAAGTGTCTGTGAGAAGATCAACTGGTGGCTCAAAAAATGGAACGGTCTTCAGGAAGCGCAGGATGAAGAATTCTTCACCATGCCCGGCATCAACAGAGATACTTTTCTGATCAAAAGCTTCTGTCCCCGGTTCGGCACCGGCGAGGGCAAGGGCGTGCTCAAAGAAACCGTACGCGGTTTTGACATCTATATCTACACCGACGTGACAGCCTACAACAAGACCTACCGGATGTACGGCATGGAAGTGCCCATGTCTCCGGACGACCATTTCGCCGACCTGAAGCGCATCATCTGCGCCATCGCCGGGAAGGCCAAGCGGATCAACGTGATCATGCCCTTCCTGTACGAGAGCCGGCAGCACCGCAAGGCATCCCGGGAGAGCCTGGACTGCGCCCTGGCCCTGCAGGAGCTCAAAAACCTGGGCGTGGACAACCTCATCACCTTCGACGCCCATGACCCCCGCATCCAGAACGCCATCCCTCTGGGGGGCTTCGAGAACGTGATGCCCTCCTACCAGATCCTCAAAGCCCTGTGCAAGCACGTCAAGGACCTGAAATTCGATGTGGACAATATGATGTTCATCTCCCCGGATGAGGGCGCCATGCAGCGGAACATCTATTACGCGTCCCTGCTGGGGCTGGATCTGGGCATGTTCTACAAGCGGCGCGATTACGCCACCATCGTCAACGGGCACAATCCCATCGTGGCCCATGAATACCTGGGCGCTTCCGTCGAGGGCAAGGACTGCATCGTGGTGGACGACATGATCTCCTCCGGCGAGTCCATGATCGACCTGGCCTACGAGCTCAAGAGCCGGCGGGCCAGCCGGATCTTCGCCGCCTCCTCCTTCGCCTTCTTCACCAACGGCACGGAGAGCTTCGAAAAAGCTTATCGGGACGGCGTGCTCACCAAGGTGATCTCCACCAACCTGAACTACCGCAAGCCGGAGATCTCCGAGGCTCCCTGGTTCGCCGAGGCGGACATGAGCAAATACATTGCCTACATCATCGCCACGCTGAACCATGACCGCAGCCTGCAGAAGCTGCTCACACCGCAGGACAGGATCAAGCGCCTGATCGAACGATACAAAGCCGAGCAGACCGCCAGCGGGATCCGTCTGGCATAAAGAGGCAGACCCATGAATCAGCAGGATCAGGAAAAGGATATCACCGTCATAGACGCTCCGGCGCAGCCCAAGCCCGGCCTGGTACAGTCCGCCAAGGAGTTTTTCGGGAACGCCTTCGGCCAGAGCAAAAACCAGGACCTGTCCGCCATGGTGGAGGAATACACCAATGAGATGACCCTGGTGGCCGAAGGGCTCAGCCAGGATCTGGACAAACTGACGCAGCGCTCCGATGTCCTCGACGCCCGGCAGGTGGAGGTGGAGGAGAAGATATACCTGCGCATGGACGAGATCGACAGGGAGCACAAAGAGCTTATTAAGCAGGGCGAAGAGATCCTCGCCCGGGTGGATGCCCTGGAGAAGGCCGCCAAAAAGGAAAAGGAGCAAAAGGCCAAGGTGAGCGAGCGGCTCACCGGTGTGCTCCGTCAGGCCACGTGGCTCGCGGGCATCCTGGCCGGAGCCTGGGTGATCGTCACCATCATCAATCTGTTCAATAAATAGATCTGCGCACACCTGAACGGCCCCGCCGCGTTTCTCAAGCGCGGCGGGACCGTTTTATGATGACTTCTTATCGCGGGGATGCGGTCCGGATCCCGGAAAGGGGCCGGCCCTTCCCGGCGGGATCTTTACGGTTCGAACGGCACGGACTCAAAGTCGAACCCCTGCAGGTACGCGCATTTGAGTTCGAGGATCCGCAGGACGCTCTCCTCGAGCCGTTTTTCCGTGAGGCGGCCCGCGGCCACCGCGTCCGTCACGCCCTTCAGAGCCGATCTGAAATTCGCCGGGAGCAGGATCATATCGCACCCGGCCTCCAGGGCCATGACTCCCGCCTGGCTGTTCCTGACCGCACCGGTGACCAGGGGCTGGCGCAGGGAATCGGTCATGATCACGCCCTTATAGCCCAGCACGCCGCGCAGCCGGCCCGTGACCATGTCCGGGCTCAGACAGGAGGGCAGGTCCTTGTCCACCTCCCGGTACGGCAGAGCCGTCACCAGGATGATCCCGCCGCCGAAGGCGGCACCCCGGGCAAAGGGGATCATGGAAGTTTCGTCCGGATCGTCCAGAGAAGTCACGATCCTGCCCCGCCCGCGGAGGGTGTTCACATTCTCCGCTCCCCCGATGCCCGGAAAATGGGAAAAAACGGGAACGATCCCCGCACCCCGCAGCCGCCGGGCGAAGGGGATGGCGCCCCTTAACACTTCGTCCGCGGAAGAACCGTAGGATACCTGGCGGATCTCCCGGACCGTATCCGGCCCGGCGATATCCAGGGACGGCGCGAAGACCAGGTCGAACCCGTACATTTTGAGCCGTTCGAGCCTTTCCAGACCGTCGGCTCCGAATTTGGTCTCGATGATCGACCCGGTCATCTCCGCTTCATACAGGCCGATGAAGGGCGCCGCCCTCTCGCCCGTATCCTTGAGGCACGCGGTCATATCCATCAGATCCCGCTGGTCGGCCATGTTCCTGCCGAATAGGACGACCCCGCCCACACGGTACCGCGCGGCGCCTTCCCTGAGGGCATCGGTCACGCCGGTCACATGATCGGTGCCGGCCAGGTCCTCCGGAGCGACGACGAACAGCTGCGCCGCCTTTTCCTCCAGGGTCATCCTGCTCATGAGATACAGGGCGGAGGCGCGGATCCGGTCCATGGGCGTCTCCTCCTCCACCACGGAAAAACCCTCCGCCGCCGCACACACGGGCAGGCACAGGATCATGAGCCACAGGAAGAATCGTTTCATCGCCCAAACCTCTTACACACATGAAGATATGGGGTATTATAGCATTTTGGGCCGTCTAATCAAGCCCGGGCGTCAAGATTTACATAAGACGCAAAAAAACGGCACGGATCAGCCGGATCCGTACCGTACAGCCGCCGTATACACCGCGCAAGGCTCACTGAGCCCCCATGATCTTCTCCCGGCTGCCGAAAAAAATGACGCCGAGCATGCCCGGCCCCGTGTGCGCGCCGATCACCGGGCACAGGGGACGGACGCTGATCTCAAGAGCCGGGTCCGCCTCCAGGAGCCTGGACCTCATTTCGGCCGCGGCTCCGGGGGCGTCCCCGTGCACGATGAACACCCGCCTGCCCGACGACTGTTCCCGGGCCGATCCGAAGAGACGCAGAAGTTCCTTCTCGGCCGCCTTCTGCCCGCGGATGCGCCCGACGGTGATGAGGCGGCCCTCCCGGTCGATGACCAGGATGGGGCGGATGCCCATGACCGTGCCCATGACCGCGGAAGCTGCCGACACGCGGCCGC
>CADCQZ010000093.1 GCA_902803675.1 uncultured Eubacteriales bacterium | reverse complement strand
TCCTAGAAATTGGCTTTTCGTATCACTTGTAATAGATAAACGCCAACAATAGTAATGAAGTAAAAAAGCCAACATGGTAAAGATATACCTTATGTCATTCCATCCAGAATGATTATCATTTTTGATTTTGCCAGTTAACATACCTAAGCATTTATATCTTAACTGTATAAAAAGGATACCCTTAAGAAGGCGGCTTCGTCACGCAAATATTTGTCGCATCCGTGTATAAAAAATTACACATGATCTATTTTTGACTGAATCAGGTCTTGATACCCACCAAATCATACATCTTTTTCACCTCTTTCCGTCTTGCCCCTTCCTTGCCGCTTCCTTGCCGTTTGTGATAGAATACCTGAGCTCATCACAGTACTATTCATGAAGGGGATCATTTTACATGCCTGAATTCAGCGAACAGCTCACCGCCGCGCGCAGGGCTGCCGGTCTCACGCAGGAGCAGCTCTCTGCCGCCGTCCACGTCACGCGCTCCACCATCTCCTCCTGGGAAAGGGGGCGCACCTATCCGGATGTGGCCATGCTGCGGAAGCTGTCCGAAGCGCTGGGATACGACCTGATGCCCGCGGGCATCGGGCAGCCCCCGGAAGCAATCGCCGCTGAGGAGAACGCGCCGGCGGATGAGCCGGCAGCGGCATCCCGATCGGAAACGGTCCCCGAAGAGCCCACACCCGTTCCGGCCGCGGCGCCTGAAGCTCCCGCCGTTCCTGTTCCTGATCATAAGCCCCGGCCCAAATGGCTGTTCCCCCTGATCTGCGTGCTGGAGGCCGCGGTGCTCAGCTGCTTCTTCCTGTTCGCGCTGCCCGCCATGACCCGGCCGAAGGTGGACCTTTCCCCGGACGAGCCGATCGCCACAGACATGCCGGGCGCGGTGGAGAAGGCCGCGGACGCGATGACCCTCACGGAGCCGGCGCGCTTCACCCGGGAGTGGTTCTTTGGCGGCAACGTCCCCGTAAAGGGCGAGCCCTATCTGCACATGTATACCCGCGTGGAGGTGGACACCCAGAGCTCCAAGCCCTTCTGGCACTATTTCCTGGTGTTCGAGGAAGTGACGGGGCGGAAGTTCGTGCCCGAGAAGGTGGACGTGTACGAGTATTCCACGCCGAAAAACTACGACCATCAGTCCTGCCCCGCCGACAGGATCTGGGCGGAAACGACGGGGGATCTGTGGGAGCTGGGCGGCGGCCTGCCCGTGCAGGATATCGTGGGCTACGGCTTCATCATCTACGGCACGGACGAAAAGGGCAACCGCCTGTCCTTCCGCACCTATCTGGACATGACGGACGCGCCGAGAGAGTAGTCGATCAGATGGCAAAGCCTCTGATCGACAGTGAAATGCGTTGGGAAATGGCAGGCCTTTGGGGAACTGTCAAGGGACACATCTTACGCATGAAACCTGAGATGATATCGGAACGGACTGCCAAAGCCTGTCTCGCTGCGCTCGGTCAGCCTCGCCATTGTCGCCCGGCTGCGCTGACGCTTGCCGTGCTCTGTGCCTCGGCACGCTGCCGTCTCGCTTCACCCGCCACCGGCGGCGCTCGCCTCTGCGCCCATGGGGAAGGTGGCAGGCGTCAGCCTGACGGATGAGGTCATTGATAAACTGTATCGGATTTCTTCGCCAGCGCAGCGTCTTCATTCTTCATCAGCCCCGGCTCAGCTATGGCATGAGCCGGGGCGGCTTCATTGCGCCTGCGGTGTCTGAGGGTGTTGTTTGGCTGTCTTTTCCCTGTGAAACGCGTTTAAGCGTGTGGACTTGAACGATTTTTGGCCCATGGAACGATTTTTGTTCACGATGATCACATCGCACCTGCCCCTTTCCCGTCAAGAATATCCACTCCCGCGCTGCCCGATCATCCGGATACAAAATTTGACATACATCCTTGACAGGGGAGCGGGCGCTCACTATAATATGTGACCGAAAGGTCACTTTTTTGACCGGGTACCTGAACGATCCTGAAAGGCGGGGGAGAGCATGGGCAGGGCGGCGCTGGTGGTGATCGACATCCAGAACGATATCACGAAGCATTACCGGGACGTGATCGACCAGATCAACGCGGCCGTCGCCTGGGCGCGGGCCCGGGGGATGGCGGTGGTCTACATCCGGCACAACAACCTGTCCGAGGGCACCCGCACCTTCAAGCCCGGCACGAGGGGCGAGGAACTGGCGCCGGAACTGGACGTGGTGTCGGATCATGTGTTCGTGAAAACGAAGGCGAACGCTCTCACCAGCGAGGCTTTCGCGGCGTTCATCCGCGACAACGGCATCGACGAGTTTTTCGTCACGGGCGCGGACGCCACGGCCTGCGTGAAGTCCACCTGCTTCAACATGGTGAAGGCGGGCTATACCGTGCACGTGATCTCGGACTGCGTGACCAGCTACGACCTTAAAAAGCTGGACGACATGTTCGCCTACTACCGGTCAAAGGGCTGCGAGGTGAGGCCCCTTCAGGAGTACCTGAACACGTAAGAAAAGCCCGGGTCCGCCGGGTTGATCGAAAAATAGTTATCAGGGAGGAAACTGTCATGGATGAGGAGATCATTGCGGGGCTTGTCATAGGGATCATCGG
>CADCQZ010000092.1 GCA_902803675.1 uncultured Eubacteriales bacterium | reverse complement strand
CGGGCCTGGGCATGGTGTCCACCATGAAGGCCGAGGGCACCTATACCGTCAACGAGGACGGCACGGTGACCACCTCCGCCGCGGAGCACGCGGTGTTCACTCTGGAGCTGGACACCTATTCCAGTCAGATGCGCACCCCCGCGAAATATCAGATCGGGGATGAGGAAGCGGCGGACGGCACCTACGACTCCAAGGATCATCCCGCCGTGCTGGATGCCGTTCCCGCCACGGTGTGGACTCTGGCCGACGGAAAGATCACCGGCTACAGGAAGGACACGAACGTCACGGGCACCTACAGCGTGATCATTTCCGGCGCGCAGACCAATCTGGACATCATGCCGGATTACCAGCTGCAGTGCGCCGACCTCACCGGTCTGATGAACTATGACACCCGGCTCACCCTGGGCCTGGAGCTGACGCTGAATGCCGATGGGACCTATGCCCTGCTCAGCGACGCCTACTGCATCGAAGCGGGCAAGCGCGCGGTCATCGGGGATGACACGGGCCTGGGCATGGTGTCCACCATGAAGGCCGAGGGCACCTATACCGTCAACGAGGACGGCACGGTGACCACCTCCGCCGCGGAACACGCGGTGTTCACTCTGGAGCTGGACACCTATTCCAGCCAGATGCGCGCTCCCGCGAAATATCAGATCGGGGATGAGGAAGCGGCGGACGGTACCTACGACTCCAAGGATCATCCCGCCGTGCTGGATGCCGTTCCCGAGACGGTGTGGACCCTGGACACCGGCAGCAAGGCGATCGCCGGTTATCAGGGCACCGCTGTGGAGGAGGCTCCCACGGAGGAACCGGCTGCCGCGGAGACGCCCGCGCCTGAAGTGCCGGCGGCGGAAGGCGTCACTGTTCCTTCCGATGACGCGGCTACCGAGATCGTATTCAACCCGGATGGGACTTTCGTGTTCAAGTTTGCTGCTTACAATATCGAGGAGGCAGGTTCTTACACTTACGAGAACGGCATCCTGACCATGATCAACGCCAACGGCGCGGAAGCGTCCGCTGAGGGGGATCCCCTGAAGCTGCACTACGTGTCCGCTGCCAGCGATCAGCTGACCGGCGACTACACGATCCCCGCCTCGACCTTCGCCGCTCCCGCCGCGGAACAGCCTGCGGAAGGAGCTCCCGCTGTTGAGCCCGTGACCGTCTCCTCGGACGACGAGGGCACGGAGATCACCTTCAACCCCGATGGTTCCTACCGTTTCTGGTTCGCGGCCTATTCCATCGAGGACCTGGGCACCTGGACCTATGAGAACGGCGTGCTGACCCTGACCGACAAGAACGGGAAGACCTCCGTGGGGGAGGGCGACCCGATCAAGCTGCACTACACCTATTCCGACAGCGATCAGCTGACCGGCGATTACACCATCCCGGCCGACACATTCACGAAGTAAAAGGAGACCGCCATGAAACAGATCCACGGGACCAATCTGGGCAACTGGCTGGTACTGGAGAAATGGATGAGCCCGGGCCTGTTTGCCGATACCGGAGCGGAGGACGAGACCTGGCTGGCCCGGAAACTGTCTGCGGATGAGTTCGCTCTCAGGCTGAAGGAACACCGGGATACCTATGTGACGGAAGAGGATTTTCACTTCATCGCGGAGTGCGGACTGGACACGGTCCGCCTCCCCGTGCCCTATTTCGTGTTTGGCGACCGGCCGCCCTTCATCGGCTGCGTCGAATACGTGGACAAGGCCCTGGACTGGGCTGAAAAATACGGCCTCAAGGTGCTGCTGGATCTGCACACCGTGCCCCACAGCCAGAACGGCTATGACAACGGCGGCATCACCGGCGTGTGCAAATGGTGCCAGTATCCCAATGAGGTGGAATTCGCCCTGACTGTGCTGGAACGTCTGGCACAGCGTTACGGTCAGCGTCCCGGCCTGTACGGCATCGAGGTGCTCAATGAGCCCATCAGCTGGATCGTGTATATCACCGCGCCTTCCACCGGCAAGGCTGAGGATAAGGAAGAAGCGAAGGGCTCCGGCTATGTGCCGCTGCCCTTCCTGCGGGATTTCTACACGAAAGCCTATCAGCGGATCCGGAAGTATCTGCCGGAGGACAAGACTGTCGTGTTCCATGACGGTTTCCGCTGCACCGCCTGGAACAAATTCTTCCGGGAAGCGAAGTTCAAAAACGTGGCTCTGGACACGCACATCTATATCTTCGCCATGGAGAATTTCGTGCCCATTGCCAAGCCCTGGGTGTACAGGATCTACCTGAACGCCTGCATGATGCAGGTGCGCAGGGCCCAGAAGGCTGTCCCGGTGATCGTGGGCGAATGGTGCATCTGCAACAAGTACGCCAACAAGATGGAGCAGTCGGTCATGTCCGTGAAGGACCGGGCCGAAAAGCAGGCGGTCAAGTACCGCCGGATCGCCCGGATGGAACTGGACGCCTGGAAGGAGACCGCGGGCTGGTTCTATTGGAATTACCAGCTGCTTCGTGACCGGGATACACCCACCGACGTGAGCTGGAAGGAAAGCTGGGATCTGAGCCGCTGCCTGAAGAACGGCTGGCTGACGAGGGAGGATATGGCCCGATGAAAAAAAGCGTCTGGGATCTTCCGATCCTCGACCCGCGAACCGACAAGCGGAAGGTGACCCTGCCGGAAATGGTCTTCGGCTACTTCCTGGGCCCCTTCCTGGTGCTGGCCATGACCTGTGTGGTCTCCACCTACTACCTGACTTTATATCGTACTTACGATGATATCGTGGCCTCGGGCAGTTTTCTGGTGCTGCTGCCGCTGATATCCATCATTCCCATGGCGCTGGCCAATATCATCGTGGGCATCATTCTGGGGAAAACCAAAACGCGGCAGGGCAAAGCCCGCCCCTTCATCCTTGCCGCCGGGCCGCTGCTGCTCATCTCCGGCATCGTGATGTTCATCATCCCGTATTTCTCCCTGGGCTTCCGCATGGCCTGGATGGCCATCACCTACAATCTGTTCGCCGCCCTGGCCAATCCCATCTATTCCAACTCCCACTACCTGATGGTATCCCTGTCCACCCGGGACCTGGATCAGCGGGGAAAACTGTCCGTGGTCGCCAATATCCCCGCCGTGGCGGGCAACGGCCTGGTCAGCAGCATCCTGATGCCCGCCATCCTGGGCTGGATCAAATCAGGTGAGGCGCTCGGTATGGAAATGGGTCTGGGTCAGCAGATCGTGCAGAACCGGTGGCAGACCGTGATGCTGATCTTCGCCGTTGCCGCTTTTGTGGGCTGCCTCATGGAATACCTGTTCACCAGGGAGCGCATCACCGAGGAGGACATCGATGAGAGCGCTCCGGCGCGGAAAGGGGAGACCATCCCCACCGGGAAACAGCTGAAGGCCGCCGCTTCGGATAAGTACTGGTGGATCATCATGATCTTCTATTTCCTCTACCAGGCGGGGGTCATGTTCAAGGGCGGCTATGTGTTCAACATCTTCTGCAACGACCACTTTCCCTCTGTCAACGTATTCGGGCAAAACATGAACGCCGAAGGGGTCCAGTCCCTGATGGCGCTGATCGGCGGCATTCCCCTGGCGGCGGG
>CADCQZ010000091.1 GCA_902803675.1 uncultured Eubacteriales bacterium | reverse complement strand
GGCCATCTCCGACCGGATCGCCGTCATGAAGGACGGCGTCATCATGCAGATCGGCACCCCCACCGAGATCTACGCCAAGCCCCAGAACCCCTTCGTGGCGGGCTTCATCGGGGTCAGCAACTTCCTGGACTGCACGGTGGCCGAGGGCGGCATGGTGACCATCGCCGACGAGCTGACCATCAAGGTCCCCCTGCGCCGGGACTACACCGGCCCGGCCAGGCTCTCCGCCCGGCCCGAGCAGCTGTTCTTCTCCGACAGCGGCATGCCCGGCACGGTCCAGTTCTCCACCTTCCTGGGCGACTTCATCGAGTACGAGGTCCAGCTCAACAACGGCCAGAGCCTGACGGTCAACGAGTACACCAAGGACACCACCAGCGTCCACGCAAACGGCGAGCAGGTCCATCTGAACTTCGACCCCGAGCGGATCAGCGTCTATGAGGCCCAAACCGAGGAGGTCATCACATGCTGAAACGGAAAAACACCACCATCCCGTGGTATATGGATCCATGGGTCTGGGTCAAGATGATGGTTTTCATCATCTTCATCCTGTTTCTGATCTGGCCCTTCTCCTCCATCATCACCAACGCCTTCAAGAGCACCAAGGCGGAGGGCTTCACCCTGCTGAACTTCAACAAGTTCTTCACCAAGAAGTACTACTACGGCGCGCTGTGGAACAGCGTGGGCGTGTCCCTGGTGCCCAGCCTCTTCGCCATATTGCTGGGCGTACCCATGGCCTATCTGATGACCCGCTACAACGTCTGGGGCAAAAAGATCTGGCACGTGCTGGCCATCCTGTCGCTGATGAGCCCTCCCTTCCTGGGGGCCTACGCCTGGATCATGATGTTCGGCCGGGCGGGCAGCGTCACCACCTTCCTGGCCAAGTACGGCATCACCATCCCCACCATCTACGGCTTCGGGGGCATCGCCGCGGTGCTGACCCTCAAGCTCTATCCCTACATCTACATGTACACCTCCGGCGCCATGGAGAGCATCGACTCCTCCCTGGAGGAGTGCGCGGAAAACCTGGGCAGCGGCAAGCTGCGCCGGTTCTTCACCGTCACCATGCCCGTGGTCACCCCCTCCATCACCGCCGGCGCCCTGGTGGTGTTCATGAGCGCCCTGGCCGACTTCGGCACCCCCATGCTCCTGGGCGGCCAGGACTTCCGGACGCTGCCGGTGCTCATCTACAACGAGTATCTCAGCGAGACCGGCGGCAACGGCAATCTGGCCAGCGCCATCTCCATCATCATCGTCATCATCACCCTGCTGATGCTGATGGTGCAGAAGATCTACGTGGGCCGGCGCAACTACGTCATGAGCGCCCTGCGGCCCCCCAAGGTCACCGAGGTCCACGGCTTCCGGCGCTTCCTGGTGACGCTGCCGGTGTTCCTCATCAGCTTCATCTCCTTCCTGCCCCAGATCGTGGTGTGCTCCTCCTCCTTCCAGCACACCAACTACTCCAGCTTCACCGGGGGCTTCACCTTTGAGAACTATACCAACCTGGGCTCCCGGCTGTGGAGCTCCCTGCGCAACACCTTCACCTATTCCTCCATCGCCATGGTGTTCATCGTCCTCATCGGCATCCTCATGTCCTACGCCATCGTCCGCAAGAAGGGCAAGACCGGCGGCATGCTGGACATGCTGCTGATGGCCCCCTACGTGATCCCCGGCTCGGTGCTGGGCCTGTGCTACATCGTCACCTTCAACGAAAAGCCCCTGATTCTCACCGGTACCGCCGCCATCATCATCATCTCCTACGTGATCCGCAAGCTGCCCTACACCGTCCGCAGCGCCAGCGCCTTCCTGCTGCAGATGGATCCCAGCGTGGAGGAGGCCTCCATCAACCTGGGCGTGGCGCCCATGAAGACCTTCTGGAAGGTCACCGCCCGGCTGATGCTCCCGGGAGTGTTCTCCGGCGCCATATTGTCCTGGGTCACCTGCATCAATGAGCTCAGCTGCTCGATCATGCTGTCCTCCGGCCGGAACAACACCCTGACCATCGAGGCCTACACCAACATCGTGCGCAACAGCGTGGGCTCCGGCGCGGCCCTGTCCGCCATCCTGACGGTC
>CADCQZ010000090.1 GCA_902803675.1 uncultured Eubacteriales bacterium | reverse complement strand
CTCATCGAGGATATGGGCAGCTGCATCGGTGAGGACTTCCTGCACGCCACCGAGGCGGGCGCGGACAAGGTGTACGCCGGATTGTACGGCCCCGGCGGTAACATCCACCGCACCCCCTACTCCGGCCGCAACTTTGAGTATTACTCCGAGGACGGCTGGCTGTCCGGGAAAGTCTCCACCGTGGAAGTGAAGGCCATCCGGGACAAGGGCGTCTACGTCTTCATGAAGCACTTCGCCCTCAACGACCAGGAAGAAGGCCGTTACGGCATCGCCACCTGGTCCAACGAGCAGGCGATCCGTGAACTCTATCTCAAGGCCTTCGAAGGCCCGATCTCTCAGTCCGGCGGCAACGTGATGTCCTCCTTCAACCGCATCGGCGTGGTCTGGTCCGGCGCGCACCGCGGCCTGATGACCGGCATCCTGCGGGATGAGTGGGGCATGATCGGCGCGGCCATCACGGACTGCTCCGTCTACGCCAAGTACATGGATTACCGCTACGGCGTGCTGGCCGGCCAGGACCTCTGGGACGGTTACAGCATGGGCATTGCCACCCTGGATGGGCTGGACAGTGAACCGGCTGTCGTGGCCGCTGTGCAGCAGGCGGTGAAGAATATCGCCTATAATGTGACCCACAGCCACGCCATGAACATCGGCAACGCGAAGATCATCCCCGTCACCCCCTGGTGGCAGATGGCGCTCTACTGCGCCACAGGCCTTTTCGGTCTCCTGACCGTGCTGGGCATCGTCATGTGGGTGCGCAGTTCGAAGAAGAACAAGGCCGCCGCGGCAAAGTAAACACCTTAAACAGATCCAAACGACCGAAAGGGACCGCTTTCATCAGTGATGGAGGCGGTCCCTTTGTGATCATCCCTTGCGTTTTTCCGGAAGGGTCTTTCCCCGACACGGCTCAGAAATAGCTGACTTTGATGCGCTTGCCCATCTTTATGAGGGCGTCCGACAGGTCCTTCACCAGGCTCATCTTGATGTTGAAGTTGATGGGCAGATTGGGGTTCTGGTGGGCGGGGTTGATGGCCTTGCCCACATAGAAATTGATATCGGTGGCTTCCTCAAACAGCAGGCGGCTGATCAGGGAAGCGCCGTCCTTGCCATTGCTCCAGTCCTCATAGCGCTTGTTTTCACCGATGTAATCCTTGGCGTATTCCACCACCCGGTCCATAGTGATCACGCCCTCGGTGACCAGATCGACGCCCTCCAGATAGGATATGGGCGGGATATCCCCTGTATGCCCCGTTGCGGCGCGCAGGGGCTTGTCCAGCCATTTGGCGGCGATGGAGGCGGTGGTGCCTCCGCATATGATATGCTTGCCCTCCTTGGAGAAAAACAGGTTCATCATCCGGTCGCAGTCGTCCCGGTTGCTGGGCGGGCCGAAGAGCAGGTTCATCGGCACCCGCCGGCGGACACGCACCACGCAGGCGGTGGCGTCATCCCCGGGCTCGCCGCCGTAAAGCCTGTCGCATTCGTCCACCAGCAGGGTGGACAGGTTCTTGGCCGTGTAGCCGCACAGGTTCATGGCCTCCATGAAGATGATGATGTCCTCCCGCTTCCAATTGAGATTATAAGCTGCTGTGACGCTTGCGTGAGGGCAGCCGTCGCTCATGGCGATGAACACGTCGTCCTCCTGGAGGCGTATCAGGGAGCGGAAGATCTGTTTGCCGCCGATGGTGGTCTCCGTGCGGGGATACTCCCAGTTTTCTCCATTGCGCAGCATGATCACCTGGGGATTGTCATACTGGATCAGTTCCGCCGTATGGCTGCGGATCAGGCGGATGATGGTGAACGTGGAATAGGCTACCCCGCGCTGCTGATCCACCGGCAGGGTAGCGGCGATGGTCTCCACGCACTCCTCGATGGACGATCCTGCGGCCAGCATGGTAGAAATGATCTTGCTGGTGAGGGTGGACAGGATACTGGCTTTCACGCCGCTGCCCAGGCCGTCCGCCAGCACGATCACCGTGGAGCCGTCCTCCTGCTCCACCACTTCCACATGGTCGCCGCAGAGCTGTTCGCCCACGTGGTTGATGCTCTTATAACCGATATCACAAGTCAGATCATTCATCGGTGATGGACTCCTTCAGCTTGGACAGGGCGATCTTGGTCTCGGCGGCAGTCTCGCCCAGGAGGCTCGCGATCTCCTGCACGATACGCATCTGCTTATCCACCACCTTGTCGGCCACTTCCACGGTCTGGCGGCTGATCTCTTCCCGCTGGCGGCGGGCTTCCTCCTCGTCGCTCACGTCGCGCATGATGCACAGCAGCATCCGCCCGCCTTCCGCCGGCACGATGGTCTGCTGAACAGTACAGCCGTATTCCGCGAGATAAGTACGCTCATGG
>CADCQZ010000089.1 GCA_902803675.1 uncultured Eubacteriales bacterium | reverse complement strand
TCCTGGCCATGTGCGAGTCCGCCAGCCGCAAGTACTATTTCGGCCTGCTGACCGGCGGCCAGTGGTGCTACGCCACGGACCTGAGCAAAATGACGCCCCAGTAAAGGAACTTTTGCCCGTATAACGCGTCCTATTGAGTGAAATCCTCAGAAATCGGAGGCGTATGTCATGATGAAGCGAGTAATCTCAACAGCTTTGGTTCTCTGTCTTCTGTCCCTTTTCCCCACGTTTGGGTTCGCCTGGGAAACCGCCATCGATCCCCTTCTCCTCACCACCCGCGTCTCTGTCTGGGACGAATTTCCCTTCAGCATCGGTGTTGTGGACGCAAACGGCGGCTTATGGCGGTATGACGGCGTGTTTGAAAGCCAAGGTGACTGGTGGCATACCCTTCAGGGCCTGGCCGCACAGGGAAAACTGACCCGGGTCGGCGACCTCTCCCACAGTGAGCTTTTCGAGCTGGAAAGCTTGGTTTACACCGTAAACACAGACAACATCATCACGGGCAATAATTTCATCGATGACGGCGACACCACCGAACGCTATGCCTTCCGCACCAATATCAATGATGATGGTGTGATGGACACTGAAATCATTCTGCTGGGAACAGAAGGATCCGACATGCGGGAAAATACCTGTCCTGCTGCACAGGCGCTCTATAAGCGGCTGGCCACGCTTTTCCCGGACATTCAATCCGTTGACTATGGCCCCGGGACTGTGCCTGCCGGTTTCCAGCCTGTTCCCATTGCCGAATACTGCAGGATCAGCGGTATCGATGCGGAAAACATCGTCGTCCGGTGTTATGACTCGGACTGCGAAATCGGGCTGATCGATGTTGAATTGTCCGAAAAAGAGCAGCAGGACTATCTGAACCTCATTCGTAACGGTTTCGTGACCGGCATGGCCAACGCGACCATGGTCACCGGCGGCACGTATGTGATTGTATTCGAAAACGCGGACGGCGCTTATTTGGGTTCTATTGAGCTGTATCACGGACTGCTGTGCATGAACGACGGGATGTACGAAATCGAATGGCCGGAATAAAACCAGACCCGCCTTCATCCGTCAAAAACACATGGCCGGGTCTGAGGAAGCACGTGGGAACGTGCCCTCAGACCCTTTTGTACGATAAACAGTTTTTTCAGAACGCGCTCAGGATCGGGGGCATCTGGCGCTTGTGCATGTTGGCGGCCTCGCGAGCGCGGATGCGGTCGTCGGTGGCGGCGTCGCCGCAGGTGCCGTTGCGGATGTAGGCGTGAATGTCCGCGTAGCGCAGGCCCATATTGTCCTCATCACTGAGACCGGAGAGCCCGTCGGCGGGCGTCTTCTCCACCAGATCGCGGGGAAGCTCCGGCATGGTCAGACCCATCTGCACCACCTCCACGCTGGTCAGCGTGCCCAGCACGTTGAAATCGCAGGACGTGTCTCCGTCCTTGGTACAATAGCCCACCGTGGCCTCGGAAAGGTTCCCAGTGCCCACCAGCCTGGCACCCAGCGCCTGGCCGATGTAGCGCAGCACGGTCATGCGCAGGCGCGGCCCGACATTGATATCGCTCTGCCGGCTCGCGGGAATGGCGTATTCACCCGGCTGCGGGTTTTCGCCCAGCTGATCGGTGACCTCCCGGAGCGCGGTATGCATGGCGCCGATGTTCACCGTGCGGTGGTTGATCCCCAGCGCCTCGCACACGCGCAGGCTGTCCCCGATGTCCTTCTGCTCGCCGTCGGGCATCAGCACGCCGTAGACATTGTTGGCGCCCAAGGCGCGCGTACAGAGCGCCGCCGCCACCGTGGAATCCTTGCCGCCGGAGATGCCCAGCACCACGCGGCGGAAGCCCTGCTTCTCCGAGAGATCGCGGATCGCCTTTACCAGGTTGTCCCGCGCCGTCTCGGCGTTAAACTGAATCTTGGTCCCATTCTTTTTCATAATCTTTTCTCCTCCGGACCGACCTGTCCGTGTTTTTCATCCTCTGCCGCAGAAAAACTCTCCCGCGACGGGGAGAGTATAGCGCGAACCTTCGGATTTGGCAAGGGCGATGTCATTCCGCCCACTCTGTCTTCACCCGGTCGTATTCCTTCCGGCCCTCATCCGTCAGCCAGGGGTACAGCACCGTCCAGTGCGCCTCCAGCATCTCCTCCATCGTCAGGGTAAAGAGCGGCCTCGGCCGGATGACAGACCTCAGCCAGGAGATATGGGACAGGAGCAGCACCGCCATCACATCATAGCGCGTCTTGCCCTGAAACGACGACTGCAGCCGCCCGGTTTCGATGAGGTCATCCAGCACGGGATCGATCTGTCCGTGCACCTTCTGGATGTTGTCGGTTTCCTCGTGGCCGATCAT
>CADCQZ010000088.1 GCA_902803675.1 uncultured Eubacteriales bacterium | reverse complement strand
GTAACGGTCAAGGGCAAGGGCAACTTCAGCGGCACCGTGACCTGTACCTTCAGGATCAACCCGTTGAAGCTGAGCACCGGGAAGGCCACTTTGAGCGATACCACCCTCAAGTACACCGGCAAGGCTCTGAAGCCCAAGGTGACGGTGACCGTCAAGGTGGGCACGAAGACCGTGACATTGACCCAGGGCACGGACTTCACCGTGAAGTACTTGAACAACAAGAAGCCCGGCACCGCCACGGTGACCGTCACCGGCAAGGGCAACTTCACCGGGACTGTCAAACTGACTTTCGATATCGTGAAAAAGTGACGATGATCATATCCCGCATGAGGGGGACCGCTCCGGCGGTCCCCTTCATCTGCGTGGAACCGGACGTTTCTTTCGCGGTCTTCGGAAAATACCGGGCATAACGGGAACATTTTTAAGGATCGGCGAAAAATAGTACGAGTTCAGACTATCCAGGGCCGTCCCATCATGGGGCGGCTCATCCTTTATGACTCGGGAACGGTGGGGAAGACGGTCCCGGTCCGGGTCTGCCGGCAGAAAAAGAAACGCCCGACAACAAAGTGATATCCGATGCCCGGAAACCGCATTATCACACGGTTTTCAGCCCCGGAGACCTCAAAAATATCAAAAAAAATTTCAAAAAAGAGGCTCAAACCGCTTGCATTTTTCCGGGGGTGCTATTATAATTGGGCTGTTGTCTGTTTATGGGTTGAAGCGGTAAGTTGCTGTTCCGGCCAGAACAGGTAATTACCGTGGACCAGATGGGGCATGATCCCATCGACGGACTCGAACGGCCGAAACGGCCGGGACGCCGGACCGACGAAAGCGGACAGCCTGCCTGCGTAGGGCGCGCTTTCTTAAGGAACTCCCACCGGGCGTCAAGAGTACGAAATCAAGGAGGAAAAAACATGGCCAGCCAGAAGATCCGTATCAAGCTCAAAGCGTACGAGCACAACCTCATCGACCAGAGCGCGGAGCGTATCGTTGAGACCGCGAAGCGCACAGGCGCCAGGGTTTCCGGGCCCATCCCGCTGCCCACCGAGAAGGAAATCGTCACGATCCTCCGCGCGCCGCACAAGTATAAGGACAGCCGTGAACAGTTCGAGCGCCGTACCCACAAGCGGCTCATCGACGTCCACAATCCCAACCCCCGCACGGTGGATGCCATGATGAAGCTGGATCTGCCCGCCGGCGTCGAGATCGAGCTGAAGCTGTAAGGCAGGAGGACAGATGATATGAAGAACGGTATTATTGGTAAGAAACTGGGCATGACCCAGATCTTTATGCCCGATGGCACTCTGGTCCCGGTCACTGTTATCCAGGCCGGCCCCTGCACCGTGGTGCAGAAGAAGACCATCGAGAAGGACGGCTACGAGGCCGTGCAGCTGGGCTTTGACGAACTGCCCGAGAAGCGCGCCGAGAAGCTGCTCAACAAGCCCGAGAAGGGCCACCTGGCCAAGGCCGGTGTCAAGCCTGTCCGGGTACTGCGCGAGTTCCGTCTGGACGACACCGCTTCCCTGGAAGTGGGTCAGGTCGTCAAGGCTGACGTTTTCACCGCGGGCGATAAGGTGGACATCACCGGCACCTCCAAGGGCCACGGCTTCACCGGCGCGATCTACCGCTGGAACCACCACACCGGCCCCATGGCCCATGGCTCCAAGTATCACCGCGGCGTTGGCTCCATGAGCGCCAACACCTACCCCGGCCACGTCTTCAAGAACAAGAAGATGTCCGGCCATTACGGCGTCGAGCGTGTCACCATCCAGAACTTGTCCGTCGTCCAGGTGGATGCTGAGCGTTCCCTGCTGCTGGTGCGCGGAGCGGTGCCCGGCCCCAACAAGGGCGTGCTGCTCATCAAGAGCACCTGCAAGGCTTGACAAGGAGGATTTGAGATATGCCAATGATTAATGTCGTGGATATGCACGGTAAGGTAGTAGGCACCATGGACCTGAACGAAGACATCTTCGGGGTCGAGATCAACGTGCCGGCGATGCATCTGGTCGTGCGGTCCTATCTGGCGGCTCAGCGCCAGGGCACCCAGAGCGCCCTGACCCGCGGCGAAGTCCGCGGAGGCGGCCGGAAGATCTATCGTCAGAAGGGCACCGGCAACGCCAGGCATCATGGCAACCGTGCTCCCCAGTTCCGTCACGGCGGCGTGGTGTTCGCGCCCAAGCCCCGCGATTATGTCATCAAGGTCCCCAAGAAAGTCCGCCGTCTGGCGATGAAGAGCGCTTTCACCTCCCAGCTGGAGAACATCATCGTGGTCGACAAGATCGCCCTGGCCGAAGCCAAGACCAAGCTGGTCGCCGCGATGCTCAAGGAACTGGGCGTTGAGAAGAAGGCCCTCCTGGTGCTCCCCGAGAAGGAAGACAAGGTGGTCCGGGCTTCCAAGAACATCCCCACCGTGAAGGACGCGTACGTGAACACCCTGAATGTGTACGACCTTCTGAACGCGGATAAGATCGTTATCGAAAAGAGCGCCATGGAGAAGATCCAGGAGGTGTACGCATGAAAGATCCCCATGATATCATCCTGCGCCCCGTCCTGACTGAAAAGGGCTACGAGGGAATCGCGGATAAGCGGTATGTGTTCCAGGTCGCGCTGGACGCGAACAAGATCGAGATCAAACGGGCCTTGGAAAAGGTGTTCCCCGGGATCAAGGTCAAGTCGGTCAACACGCTGCGCACGATCGGCAAGATCAAGCGCCAGGGCGTCCATTCCGGCAGGACTCCGGAGATCAAAAAGGCCTATGTGAAACTGACTGAAGATTCCAAGCCCATCGAGTTCTTCGAGGGTATGGCGTAAGGGGGTAAATAAAGATGGCTATTCGGAATTATAAGCCCACGTCGCCTGCCCGCCGGTTCATGTCCGTGCTCACCTTTGACGAGATCACCAAGAAGGCGCCCGAAAAGAGCCTGATCGAGATCCTCAAGAAGCATTCCGGCCGCAACAAGCAGGGCAAGATCACCGTGCGGCACCAGGGCGGCGGCAGCAAGCGCAAGTATCGCATCATCGACTTCAAGCGGGACAAGAAAGACATCCCCGCCAAGGTCATCGCTGTGGAATATGATCCCAACAGGACCGCGTTCATCGCCCTGCTGCAGTATGCCGACGGCGAAAAGCGCTACATCCTGGCTCCTCTGGACCTCAAGGTCGGCGATACCGTGGTGTCCGGCGAGAACGCCGACATCAAGCCCGGCAACGCGCTGCCCATCTCCAAGATCCCCGTGGGCACTCTGATCCACAACCTGGAGATCAAGCCCGGCAAAGGCGGCCAGATCGTCCGCAGCGCCGGTTCCTACGCTCAGCTGATGGCCAAGGAAGGCTCCTACGCCCAGGTGAGGCTCCCCTCCGGTGAATACCGCAGGATCCCCATGAACGCCATGGCCACCATCGGCACCGTGGGCAACACCGATCATGAGAACGTCCGCATCGGCAAGGCCGGCCGCACCCGTCACATGGGCAT
>CADCQZ010000087.1 GCA_902803675.1 uncultured Eubacteriales bacterium | reverse complement strand
TCTCTGGCAACCAATGTTGGTCACCAGAGAATTTCTTGTACCAATTTTGTTTTTTGTTTCACTGTCCTCTTGACGGGAAGCAGTTCACAAGGGCGGGATGGGGGCCGATCCTTTATCTGGGATCGTTATGGGAGGCATTCCGGCATCAGCGGCCGCGCACAGTGTCGGCTACGCTGATGCGGACCAGGGCCCGCTTGAGGCGCGCTTCGGCCAGGCGGATCTCCACGTCCGTGGCCGCTTCCCGGCCCATCATCTCCCGGGCGCGTTCTTCGGCGGCTTTCGCCCTGTCACGGTCGATAGACTCCGCCCATTCGAAGGTGCTGGGCACCAGGGTGACAGAACCGTCCAGCACCGAGACCATACCGCCGATACAGGCTGCCAGGCGCTTTTCACCGGAGCTTACCACCGTGGCCGTGCCCATTCCCACGGGCGCCACACAGTTGATATGCCCCGCCAGGATGCCCAGGTCACCGCTGGTGGTCCTGACGATCAGTTCCTCCGCTTCCGCGTCGAATATGAGCCCGTCCGGCGTGACGATCTTCAGAGGGAAGCTCCTCATGCCTTTTCACCTTCCCGGAACTTGCGCACCACGTCGTCGATGGAACCCGCGTACAGGAAGAAGGACTCGGGGATCTCGTCGTGCTGACCCTCGATGATCTCCTTGAAGCCGCGGATCGTCTCCTTCAGGGGCACATATTTGCCCTCATAACCGGTGAACTGCTCCGCCACGGCAAAGGGCTGGGACAGGAAGCGCTGCACCTTGCGGGCGCGGTTGACGGTGAGCTTGTCCTCTTCGCTGAGCTCGTCCATACCCATGATGGCGATGATATCCTGCAGCTCCTTGTACCGCTGCAGCATCCGCTGCACACCGCGGGCCGTGTCGTAATGCTCCTGGCCCACGATCTCCGGCGTGAGGATACGGGAATTGGACGCCAGGGGATCCACCGCGGGATAGATGCCCAGGGACGCGATCGCGCGCTCCAGCGCCGTGGTGGCGTCCAGATGAGCGAAGGTCGTGGCCGGGGCAGGGTCCGTATAGTCGTCAGCAGGCACGTAGACTGCCTGGACCGAGGTGATGGACCCGTTCCTGGTGGAGGTGATCCTCTCCTGGAGCGCGCCCATCTCCGTCGCCAGGGTGGGCTGATAACCCACGGCGGAGGGCATGCGGCCCAGCAGAGCGGAAACTTCCGAACCCGCCTGGGTGAAACGGAAGATATTGTCGATGAACAAAAGCACGTCCTGGTGCTTCACATCGCGGAAGTATTCCGCCATGGTGAGGCCCGACAGGCCCACGCGCATACGGGCTCCCGGCGGCTCGTTCATCTGGCCGTAGACCATCGCGGTTTTGCTGATGACCCCGGACTGGATCATCTCATTGTACAGGTCGTTGCCCTCACGGGTGCGCTCGCCCACGCCCGTGAAGACCGAGATGCCGCCGTGGGCCTTGGCCACGTTGTTGATCAATTCCATGATCAGCACCGTTTTGCCCACGCCCGCGCCGCCGAACAGACCGATCTTGCCGCCCTTGGCGTAGGGGCAGATCAGGTCGACCACCTTGATACCCGTCTCCAGGATCTCCGTGGCGGTCTGCTGCTCCTCGTAGGACGGAGCGGGACGGTGGATGGGCCAGCGCTCGATGCCCTCCGGCATGGGCTCTTTCTCATCGATCGGATCGCCCAGCAGGTTGAACACGCGCCCAAGGCAATCCTCGCCCACGGGCACCGTGATGGGCTTTCCGGTATCCACCGCTTCGATGCCGCGCTGCAGACCGTCCGTGGAACTCATGGCCACACAGCGCACCACATTGTTGCCGATATGCTGCGCCACCTCAGCCACGATCTTCCGGCCCTCCGCCCTGATCTCGATGGCATTGGTCAGATCGGGCAGGCTGTCCTCCGCGAAGCGGATATCCAGCACCGGGCCCATGATCTGGATCACCGTACCGATATGATTTATCATCTTAAAACTGCCTCCATCCCGGGCCGGGTCAGACACCGGCCACGATTTCAGTGATCTCCTGGGTGATCGCGGCCTGACGGGCCTGGTTGTATTTCAGGCTCAGGTCCGCGATCATCTCCTCCGCGTTCTGGGTCGCGGTATCCATGGCGGCGCGCCTGGCGGCCTGCTCCGAAGCCCGGCTCTCGCACAGCGCGCCGTAGATGACGCCGCCCACATATTCGGGTATGATCGCCTCATACACCCGGAAGGGGTCCGGCTCGTAGACGATGTCCTCCTTCGGCGCTTCCTTTTTTTCCGCCAGGAGGGGCAGGACCGGCATGGTCACCGGCCGCTGGCTCAAAAGGGACACGAAATGCGTGTATCCCAGGCAGACCCGGTCATACTCACCGGCGCGGAATTCCCGGCACAGGGCCCTGGCCATGGAGAAGCAGTCCCCCACGCCCACAGCCTCCGCCTTGGCGTAATGGTCGTGGATCAGCGGCACGCCCCGGGCCTTGAAAAACTCCGACGCTTTCCTGCCCACGGGGAGCACCTTCACATCCTGCCCGTCCATCTCCCGGTAACAGGCCTTGAAGATATTGCTGTTGAAGCCGCCGGCCAGGCCTCTGTCGCCGCCGATGACCACATAGGCGGTCCTGCCGGTGCCATGGGACGTCATATAGGGCAGTTCCGGCTCCGAGGACATGCTCACGATATCCCGGATCACGTCGTACAGCATCTCAAAATAGCGCCGTGAATGAGATACCTGGGTCTGGGCCTTGCGAAGCTTGGAGGCCGCGACCATTTCCATCGCCTTGGTGATCTGCTTGGTGCTCTCCATGGAGCGTATGCGGTTTTTGATCTCCTTGGTGGATACCCCCGCCATGGATACACCTCCCTAGACCGCTTCGGCGAATTCCGGCAGCAGGCTCTCGATCGCCGACTTGAGGATCTTTTCGGCTTCCTCGCTCATCTTGCCCGTATCCCGGATGCTGCTCAGTGCATCGGGATAGTTGTTCATTTTTTCGTACAGGCGCTGCTCGAAGTCCGCGATCTTCTCCACGGGGACGGTGTTCAAATGCCCGTTGACCACCGCGTAGATGATGCAGACCTGCAGGGCCACGTCCACCGGGGACTCGTTCTTCTGCTTGAGCACCTGCACGATCCTGGCGCCCAGGGCCAGACGGGCCTTGGTATCGGCGTCCAGGTCGGAACCGAACTGGGAGAAGCTCTGCAGCTCACGGTACTGGGAATAGAGCAGCTTCAGGGACCCGGCCACCTTCTTCATCGCCTTGATCTGGGCGTCACCGCCCACGCGGCTCACGGAGATGCCCGGGTTGACCGCGGGCATGATGCCGGAGTTGAACAGCTCGGTCTCCAGGAAGATCTGCCCGTCGGTGATGGAGATGACGTTGGTGGGGATATAGGCGGACACGTCGCCCGCCTGGGTCTCGATGATGGGCAGAGCCGTCAGGCTGCCGCCGCCCTTCTTGTCGGAGAGCCGGGCCGCCCGCTCCAGGAGACGGGAATGGAGGTAGAACACGTCGCCCGGATAGGCCTCACGTCCCGGAGGACGACGGATCAGAAGGGAAATGGCCCGGTAGGCCACGGCGTGCTTGCTCAGATCGTCGTAGATCACCAGCACGTCCTTGCCCTGATGCATGAAGTACTCGCCCATGGTGCACCCCGTGTAGGGCGCGATATACTGCATGGGCGCCAGTTCCGACGCGGTGGCGGACACCACGATGGTATACGCCATGGCCCCGTGGGCGGTCAGATTCTGCACCACCTGGGCGACCGTGGAACGTTTCTGCCCGATGGCCACATAGATGCAGATCACATCCTGCCCCTTCTGGTTGAGGATGGTATCCGTAGCGATGGTGGTCTTGCCCGTCTGCCGGTCGCCGATGATCAGCTCACGCTGGCCGCGGCCGATGGGGATCATGGAGTCGATCGCCTTGATGCCCGTCTGGAGAGGCGTGTCCACGTGCTTGCGCTCGATGATTCCCGGTGCCGGGCTCTCGATAGGACGGAAAGCCTCCGCCTCGACGGGGCCGCGGCCGTCGATGGGCTCACCCAGGGCGTTGACCACACGGCCGATCAGGCTCTCGCCCACCGGTACGGACACGACCCTGCCGGTGCGCTTGACCACGTCGCCTTCTTTGATGCCGTTGTCCGAACCGAGGATCACGACGGACACCGTGTTCTCCTCCAGGTTCTGGGCCATGCCGTAGGACCCGTTGGGGAACTCGATCAGCTCGCCCGC
Source organism: uncultured Eubacteriales bacterium (assembly GCA_902803675.1). Next base: position 4,049 of record CADCQZ010000087.1, on the reverse strand, counting down.
CATGCAGCGGTCGAGCCCCGAGATCCGGGCGATGCCGTCGCCCACCAGGATGACCACGCCGGTCTCGCTGGTCTCCAGACGGTGCTCGTAATTCTTGATCTGTTCACGGATCAGCTTGCTGATCTCCTCAGGTTTGATCTGCATATTTCTCCTGCTTTCTCGTTAAAATACAGGTGTGATATCACAGCGAGGCCGCGTTCAGCAGGTCCCTCACCTCATCCAGACGGTGACGGACCGTATCGTCGATCTGACGGCCGTCCATGTCCAGGCGCACGCCGCCGAGGCAGTCCGGCCGGACGATATTTTTCAGGCGGATCTGCTTCCCGGTCATCGAGTGAAGCTTGCTTTTGAGCCTTTCGGCCTGGGCGTCGGTCAGCTCTACGGCGGTATACGCCTTCACGGTGATGATGCCGTGCCCGTCCTGATAGATCTTATCGTAGGAATGGCAGAATTCCGGCAGCAGCCAGGCACAGCCCTTTTCCGTCATCAGCTTCAAGGTGTTGACAAGATACGGATGGACTGCCTGCCCGAAGCATTTCCCGATCATGCCGCAGCGCTCCTCCCGCGCGATATTGGGCGCGCCGAGGATCCTGATGAACCTGGGCTCGGCCTCAAGGAGGCGGCCCACCTCCGTCACCTGGGGATAGATCTCCTCCTGAAGGGCTTCATCCTCCGCCAGGCCATAGAGCGCGCGGGCGTATTCATTGGCAGCGGTCGTCATAAAGTATCACCCAGATCGTCGATGAATTTATCCACCAGGGCCGCATGGCCTTCCGGCTTCAATTGGCCGTCCACCACTTTTTCGGCAATGGAAACAGCCATGGCGGAGATCTCGTTCTTCGCCTCGTTCATCGCTTTTTTCTTTTCCAGAGCCGCGTCCTTCCCGGCCTTGTCCAGGATGGCCGCCGCCTCGGCGTTTGCTTTGGACAGGATGCTCTCTTCCCGCATCTGGCCGCGCTTCTCGGCCTCCCTGACCATGCGCTCGGACACAGCCTGAGCCTCACCGAGCTTCTGCTTGTAGTCGGCTTCCATGGCCTCGGCGTTTTCCCTGGCCTGGTCGGCTTTCGAGTACATATCATCGATCTCGGCCTGACGGTCGTGGATGATCTTCTGTACAGGCTTGAACAGGAATTTCCGTGCCACGAAGAAGATGATCAGAGTGTTCAGAAGGACGAACAGCGCTGTCCAGGGGTTAACGCCTAAAAATTCTTCATAACCCAAAACGGCACCTCTCCTCTCCTCAAAGTCCCTGTCAGGATCAGTTGAGGCCGAACAGGATCATGAAAGCGATCAGAAGGGAGTAGATACCGGTGGTCTCCGTGATGGCGCAGCCCATGATCATGTTGGAGCGCAGGCTGCTGGCCGCTTCAGGCTGACGCGCCATGCCTTCCAGGGCCTTGCCCACAGCGTTTCCTTCACCGAACGCGGGGCCGATAGCGCCGATCCCCATGCACAGGCCCGCACCGATCGCTTTACCGGCGATCATGATCGCTCTTGCCAGTTCAGCATCCATAAAAAAATACCTCCTTATTGATTGACCGATTGATAAGTGAAACTTACTGCCCGGCCCCGCTTTCTTCGGGGGGCGGACAGGAATTCCCGATATAGACCATGGTGAGCAGGGTGAACACGTAGGCCTGGACGAAGCCGGAGAACAGGTCGAAATAGCAGGACAGCACCGCGGGGATACCCAGGCTGAGGATGGGCACGCCCTGAAGGATGCCCGCGGCCTCAAGGAGCCCGAAGGCCCCCAGCACTGCGCTGAGGATGCCGAGGATCCTGCGCAGCCGGCGCAGCTTTTCCCCGCGCAGGCACAGGAGCATGACGCCCAGAGCCAGGAGCACCGCGCCCGTCAGCACACCGCTGGAGGCGATGGCGCCGATCACCATGGTGCTCAGCCCCGACAGGGCCAGGTACAGGATGGATGTGATCACACCGCCGCCGGCGGAGTTGCCGAAGTGACGGAAGGCCATGGACATCGGCTGAGCGATCTCCGAGATGATGTTCATGGGCGTCATGACCACGATGGGCTCGGTGAAGCCCTTCAGCCAGCCGACGACCCCGTTGCGGGAGATGGTGTTGTACCAGATGAGGACGGACACCATCAGCGCCCACACCAGCACGCAGCTCAGATCCGCCGTGGAGGACCTCAAAAAGCCCGTGAGACCGATGTAGCTGCCCAGGATACTGCTCAGGAAGATGGTCCCGATGAAAGGGGCCCAGTGCAGGTTGTGCTCACCCATGGAAGAACCCACCATGTTATACAGCATGGTGACACCCTTTTCCACGATGACCTGGACCCCGTCGGGGCGCTTTTTCAAATTGCGCCCAAGGAGCACCGAAGCGATCACCAGGATGAGCATCACCACGAAGGATGACACGGTGGTCTGGGTGATGGGGATCCCTCCGAGGATCGGGATCTCAAAATAGATATAGGCACCTGTGACCTGGAGATTTTCCATTAAGAACGTCCCTTCTTCCGAAACACCTCGGCAACGGTCAGGATCCAGCGGACGAACAGCAGCGGCAGGATGGCCGCGATCGCGTTGCAGACACCGGCCTTCACCAGCACGAAGAGGATCACCGCGATCGCCCCCATGCGGAGCATGTAGGAAGACCGCATCAGCTGCTTCCCGCCCTTGACATCCTGGGCCGCCGCGCGCTCTGACGCGCTGCCGGCGCTGACGGCCATCATGAAGAAATTGCCCGCGGCAAGGATGAGGCCCACAGCGGCGCCGATCCAGACAGGCCGGTCCAGCCTGCCGAGCAGGGCGAAGACGCCCAGCATCAGGGCGATGCAAACCGCTTCGCCCGCCAGCACGACGCCTGTTTCTTTCAGTATGAACCTGCCGGCATCATTTTCCGCCATCCGATGACCTCTCACAAACGGGAAAAAAGCGCTACTCGTGGTCGTTGAACGACACGGTATCGGGCTTTTTTTCGCCCTCTTCCCCGATCTTCTGCATGATCTTCATGCTGTCCATCAGCCCCCGCACCGCGGCGGCGAGCCCCAAAACACAGCCCAGGACGATCACCCAGGCCCCCAGGGAGAACCGATCCCTCAGCCATACGGCGAGGAGAACGAATCCCGCCAAGGGGATGGCCGTGCTCAGGCCCAGCTGGGTCAGCCATACAAGAAGGCGCGCACCCTTCATGACATTTCCGCCTTATCTGTGCCGAAGCGGCCGGATCACTTGGTACCGAAGAGCCTGTCGCCCGCGTCGCCGAGGCCGGGGATGATGTAACCGTGATCGTTGAGCTTCTCATCCAGCGCGGCGACGTAGATATCCACATCCGGGTGTTCCTTCTGGATATGGGCGATGCCCTCGGGCGCCGCGATCAGATTGACCAAGCGGATGTTGCTGCAGCCCCGCTGCTTGATGAAGGTGATGGCCGCGGCGGCGCTGCCGCCGGTGGCCAGCATGGGATCGAGCACGATCAGCTGCCTGTGCTCGGCATCCTCGGGCAGCTTGCAGTAATATTCAACGGGCAGGAGCGTTTTGGGATCACGGTACAGGCCGATATGGCCCACCTTGGCATTGGGCACCAGCTCCAGGATACCGTCCACCATGCCCAGGCCGGCCCTCAGGATGGGGATGATGCCGATGGGCTTGCCGGCCAGAACCCGGGCCTTCGTGGCGCAGATGGGCGTCTGGATCTCCACTTCCTCGGTGGGAAAATCACGGGTGACCTCGTACACCATCAGCATGGAGATCTCGTCCAGAAGCTCACGGAATTCCTTGCAGCCGGTATCCTTCTGACGCATGATGGTCAGCTTGTGCTGGATCAAAGGATGCTCAAAAACATGAACCTTGCCCATAATACCCCTCCAAATCCAAAGTTGAACATGATAGTCATCACCGTTAATTATAACAAAGCGCACTCTATAAATCAATGAAAGAATTTGGCGATTTTGCCTGTCAGAAAAGCGGACCGGCAGACCTGATCCCCGCGCCGCCGGGGCCGGCATATAAATCGAGTAGGGAGAAATTAATCTCCCTCTCACACCACCGGACGTGCCGTTCGGCATCCGGCGGTTCGGCTCAATT
>CADCQZ010000086.1 GCA_902803675.1 uncultured Eubacteriales bacterium | reverse complement strand
GGTGGGCACGGGGGTCACGCGGACGGTCTTGGTCAGGGTCTTTTTGCCGCCGATGGTCACGCTGATCTTGACAGAACCGGCTTTCAGGCCCTTGACCACGCCGGCGGAGGTGACGGTGGCGGTCTTCTTGCCGGACGACTTCCACTTCAGTTTCGCGCCGATGTCGGTCCAGCTGTACGGCGCGCCTTTGCCGTCCCTGGTCAGGTCGATGGTGTCCCCGATATGGATGGTGACCGTGGACGGGGCGAAAGTGACCACGTGCACGTCGCACGTCAGCTCCGTACCGTCACTGAGTTTGCAGCGCACCACGGTGCTGCCGGCCTGGAGGCCCTTGACCGCGCCCGTCTTGGACACGGAGGCGATCTTCCTGTCGTCCACGGACCATTTGGCCTTCAGGATGTCCTGATCGATGATCTTGACGGTCCTGCTCTCGGACTTGGTCAGGTACAGCACGCTGTCGCTCAGCTTCGGGATCGGGGTGACCCTGATCGTTTTGGTGACGGGCTTTCCGCCGTTGACGGTCATGGAGATCGTGGCGGTGCCCGCGGCTTTGGCGGTCACCAGGCCATCGGCGGATACCGTGGCGGTCTTTTTGTCGGAGGAAGTGTATTTGAGGGTCTGTCCCGCCCAGGCGCAGGGCTCCCCGTCGGCGCCCACGCTCAGGTCCACGGTGTCGCCGATGTGGACGGTCACTTTTTTGCCCAGGGTGGGCACGGTCACCCGGCAGCTCAGCTCGGTGCCGTCGGAGAGGGCGCAGCGCACCACGGTGCTGCCGGCCTTGAGGCCTTTGACCACACCGGCGGAAGTCACCGACGCGGTCTTGGGCGCGTCGGAGGTCCACACGGCGGTCAGGCCGTGCTGATAGGCGATACTGATCGGGATAGTCTCGCCCACGGCGGGATAGATGTCGGTCTTGTCCAGTTCCGCGGGATAATCGCCGTACAGGCTGAGAGTATAGCCGACATAACTGGTGGCTTTGTGTACCTGGACCGTGTGCCGGCCCGCTGCCAGATCCATCACCACCGTGATCGTATCGCCGCAGTAGGCGAAGTTGTAATTATAGGAGGATGTGGCCGGCGCGCCGGAGATGTAGGATATCCGGGCGCTATAATTCACGCTGTGGTCGCGATTGGAGATGTTGGTAAGGGAAAAGGTCACCCGGCAGTCCCGCTCCAGAGTGAAGTCGTAAGCGGTGGAACCGCTGGAAGTTCCTTCATCGGAATAAAAGAAAGCCGAAAAATCATGGCCCTCCGCCGCCGCACTCATCGCGCCGCCCGCCATCAGGAGCGCCGCCAGCACCAGAAGGACCAGGAGGGCAAGCTTTTTCGTCATAGGAAACGACCGCCTTTCTTATTCTTTATGATGGATCATTATTTCAGGATCCCTTCCGCGACGCCTTTTCTGACCGTGAGCAGCGCCCATCTGCCCATTTCCACGGCGCCGGGGTTCATGATCAGGACACCGTTGCGGTATTCCAGCTTCTGCCGGTGGGTGTGCCCGTACAGTACGGCCGCGGCGCCGTCCCGGAGGGCCCTGTTGTACAGCCCGTCGGTGCCGGAGCGCACGTACAGGGTGTGCCCGTGGGTCAGCACGGTCCTGACGCCGCCCAGCTCCTCCACCCGGACCGGGTCCGTGCCCGGCGTGGTGTACAGGGCGTCGCAGTTGCCGTACACCTGTATGACAGGGGGCAGGTGCTCCCGGAACCGGTCCAGGTCCCGGCAGCCGTCGCCCAGATGGATCACCGCGTCAAAGGGGCCGTACTGCTCGGAGGCCATCAGGATGCCCTCCAGCCGCCCCAGAAAGCCGTGGCTGTCGCTGAGCACCAGGTATCTGTTTTCTTCCGTCACAGCTCCTCCTCCAGGACGGGCAGCATCTCCGCCATGGCTCTGGCCCGGTGGGACATGCGGTTTTTGTCCTCCTGGGCCATCTCGGCGAAGGTCTCCCCGGTCACGGTCTCAAAGTAGGGATCATAGCCGAAGCCCCCGTTCCCCCGGGGGGTATCGATGATCACGCCGGGGCACTCCCCCCGCACGGTCCTTTCCCGGCCGTCGGGGGTCACCAGAGCCATGGCGCACACGAAGTGCGCGGTCCTTTCCGTCTCGGGCACGCCGGCCATGTTGCGGATGAGCAGGTCGTTGTTGGCCTTGTCATCGCCGTGGACGCCCGCGTAACGGGCGCTGATCACCCCGGGCGCCCCGTCCAGGGCGTCCACCATCAGGCCGCTGTCGTCCGCCAGGGCGCACAGGCCCGTTTCCTTCACCACGGCCCGGGCCTTGATCAGGGCGTTCTCCTCGAATGTGGCGCCGTTTTCGTCCACATCCCCGGAAACGCCGGCCTCGTTCAAAGTGAGCACCCGGTAGCGGTCCCCGAGCATCTCTTTCATTTCAGCGGCCTTGTGGGGATTGTTGGTGGCGATCACCAGGGTCCTGGGCGGCGCGATCACTTCCGCGCGCTTGCCCAGGGCGCGCCGCTGCAGGGCCATCAGCTCCAGGGCGCCCTGCTGGGCCAGGGTGTGCAGGCGCTGCATCTCGTCCCAGGTAAAGGGACGGCCTTCGCCCGTGCCCTGGATCTCCACGAAGCGCTCCGTGTCGTCCATCACGAAATTCATGTCCACCTGGGCGGAGGAATCCTCCAGGTAGCACAGGTCCAGCAGCGCGTCGTCATCGACGAAGCCGCAGCTCACCGCCGCGATCTGTCGGCGGATGGGGCTCTCTTTGATGAGCCCTTTGCGCATCATCTTGTCCACGGCGCAGCACAGGGCCACGAAACCGCCCGTGATCGCGGCGGTGCGGGTGCCGCCGTCGGCCTCCAGCACGTCGCAGTCGACGGTGATCGTGTGCTCGCCCAGCATGGCGCGGTCCACCGCCTGGCGCAGGCTGCGGCCGATCAGGCGGCTGATCTCCACGCCCCGGCCGTCCTTTTTGATCCCGTCACGGGGCTTCCTCACCCCCGTGGAGGCGGGCAGCATCGCGTATTCCGCCGTGACCCAGCCTTCGCCCTTCCCCTTCAGGAAGGGCGGTACGCCCGTTTCCACCGACGCGGTGCAGATCACCCTTGTGCCCCCGGTCTCGATCAGGCAGCTGCCCCAGGCGCTGTGCACATAATCGGGGATGATCCGGTGATACCTCATTTCATCCCCTGCCCGCTGGTCGATCCTTTCCATTGTCCGCGGCCTCCTTCCGGTCCGTCTCGCGGCCCTTTCGGCTGAAATGTTGAACTATTGGGGAAGATCCATCAGGTTGATGCCCGTGATCTCGTCCGGCACCCGGCCGATGAGGCCGCTGACGGGATGGATGAAAATCTCACCCGTCACGGAGATCCTCGCCTTGTTGAGGTGCCCGCCGATGCACTTGTTGTCCTCGCCGCACAGGGTGATGTGCAGGTGCAGATAGGGCCTGAAGTCCCTGCGCGTGATATTGCCGGTGAGGTTCAGGATCTCCATCGATCCCGTGAAGGTGTTTTTCATATAGGCCTTTTTTTCGATCTCGTACACGCCCACCTCGGCCAGGTCGCAGGCGCCGATGCCGCTGACGGACGCGGCGGCGATATCCTTCTCAAGGCAGAACTTCTCCAGCGCTTCGAGGACTTCCTCGCCGCGCTCGAGCCTCACCACATAATCGTTCTCGGTCTCAAGATACTTCATGGAGCACCTCCCGGTCCGGCAGTCATATTATAGGTACGGTCACAGTGGTCATCGTGCCGTATTATACCATGGAACGCCCTTTGCGTAAAGGGAAAGGGGCGGCCGCGGCGGCGCGGAAAAGCCGGAAAACTCTATTGATGGCCGCGGGTTTTTCGGGTACAATGGTCCGGCGGCGCGGCGCGCCGATCACGGTTTTAAAGAAAGGGACTCGTAAAAATGCGCGGCTTTCCCTTCAGGGCTTTCGTGGGCAAGGTGGCGGTCATCGCCCTGCCTGTGGCCCTCCAGAATCTGCTGACCACCACCGGCTCCATGGTGGACACGATGATGATCGCCTCTCTGGGCAATACGCAGGTGGGGGCCGTGGGGCTGTGCGCCCAGTTCTCCTCGCTGATGTTCAGCTGCTTCTGGGGCTTCGTGGGCGGCGGGATGCTGTTCTTTTCCCAGTTCTTCGGCGCGAAGGACGATGACGGGATCGACCGGTCCTACGGCCTGACGCTGACCTGCATGATGACGGTGGGCGTCATCTTCTGTGTCCTGGCGGTGGGTTTTCCGGAGATGATCATGCGTCTGTACACCGACAAGGCGGCGATCCGCGAGGTGGGCGTGGAATATTTGAGGATCGTGGGCTGGGGCTATCCTCTCACGGTGCTGACCATGGCGATGGCGGCGCTGCTGCGCTGCACGGGCAAGGTGCGCCTTCCGCTCTACGGCTCCGTGGCCGCGGTCCTCTCCAATATCTTCCTCAACTGGACGCTGATCTTCGGCCATCTGGGAGCGCCGCGCATGGGCGTGAGAGGCGCGGCCCTGGCCACCGTTCTGGCGCAGGCGGTGGGCGCGGTCACGGTGTTCTGCCTGGCGATTCTTCAGCGCCACCCTTACGTGGCGGCCGTCGGGAAACACTTCCGCTGGGGCCGGGATTTTTCCGGTGTTTATTTGAAAAAATGCTTCCCGATCATCATGAACGAGCTCCTGATCGGCGTGGGCAATATGGTGATCAATGTGGTGCTGGGCCGGCAGCCGGAGGAAGCTATCGCCGCGCTGGCGGTGTTCCGCACCCTGGAGGGGCTCATCATCGGCTTCTTCGCCGGTTTCTCCAGCGCCGCGTCGGTGCTGGTGGGCACCCTGGTGGGGGCGGGGGAGGTGGACACGGCCTATGCCCGGGCCTGGCGCCTGACGTTCCTGTGCCAGGGATTCATCGGGGCGGTGGCGTCGATCCTCATCCTGTGCCACACGCCGATCCTGAAGATGATGGGCATGACGGGCACCAGCTTCTCGCTGGCTTTCGGCATGATGGCCGTCTACGGCGCCGCGGCCTTCATCCGTATGGGCAACTGGGCCCAGAACGACACCTTCCGGGCCGGCGGGGACGCCACCTACGGCACGGTGCTGGAGATCGTGTTCATGTACGCGCTGGTGCTGCCCCTGACGGCGCTGGCGGGCCTGAAGTTCGGCTGGCCCACCCTGCTGGTGTTCGCCTGCTGCTATGTGGATGAGCCCATCCGCTACGGCCTCATGCTCCGGCACATGTTCAGCGGCCGGTGGATGAAGCCGGTCACTCCCGAGGGAAAGGC
>CADCQZ010000085.1 GCA_902803675.1 uncultured Eubacteriales bacterium | reverse complement strand
TGGCTGGACTGGGAGGCCCAGGGCGCCCGGATCACCGGGAACCTGCTGCATGACAACCAGCGGCCCGCGGGCGTGGAGCCCGCCAAAGGCGCCATGTTCTCCAACGACGTGTTCATCGAGGTGGGCCACGGGCCGACCCTCATCGACAACAACGTGATGCTGTCCAGGATGAGCGTGGTGATCCCCAGCGAAGGGATCGCCGTGGTGCACAACCTGATGCTGGGCGCCTTCGGCCTGATCAACAGCGGCGTGGACAGCGTGGTGAACGGGCAGCGCGAACCGCGCTACACGCCCTATCACATCCGGCACCGCACCGAGGTGGCGGGCTTCATGACCATCCTGCACGGGGACGACCGGATCTACAACAACATCATCGTGCAGGCCTATCCGGTGACCAGGCCGGAGCTGACGCCCCAGAGCAATGAGTATGAGCGGGCCGGCACCGCGTGCTTCGATATCTTCCCCGGCTATGAGGAGTGGATCAGCCATTTCATGATGGACCGGGAGCCGGACATGCACGAACTGGCCCAATACCACTTCGGCCACCTGCCGGTGTGGGTGGACGGCAACGCGTATCTGAACGGCGCCGATATATCAAGGCACGATCTGCACTGCCTGAAGGCGGAGGGCGAGGCCCGTGTGGAGCTGACCGAAAAGGACGGGAAATACTGCCTGAAGACGAATATCTACGATCTCATCGGCGATTTCCGGGACGGGATCATCACCAGCGATACCCTGGGCAAGGCCTTCGAGCCCGAGCAGCGCTTCGAAAACCCGGACGGCACGGCCATCATCTTCGACCGGGACTATTTCGGGAGCCACCGGGGCCTTGACACCCTGCCCGGGCCCTTCGCCGACGCGGAGGACGCGGAAAAAACACTGTGGTGACAGGCAGGATATCCATCAAAAAAGGGACCGCTCGGCAGTCCCTTTTTTTGATGCTTTAAAATACCGATCACTCCCGGCCCAGGCAGCGCCGGACGAAATCCGGATCGAAATGCTTGAACCTCGTGCCGGAATAGCCCATATCCAGGGCCGCGACGGATGCCATCTCCTCATCCGTGAGAGTGAAGTCCCAGATATCGAAATTCTCCCGGATCCGATCGATGTGGACGGATTTGGGCAGCACCACCACGCCCCGCTGGATGTTCCACCGGAGCATGACCTGGGCCGCGGTCCTGCCGTGGGCCCGGGCTACGCGCAGCAATTTCTCGTCCTCCAGGGCATACCGCCCGCCGCCCAGGGGCGCCCAGGCTTCGGGAACGACGCCGTAGCGCCTCATATTGTCCACCGCGCCCTGCTGGACATACCAGGGGTGGAGCTCCACCTGGTCCACCGCGGGGATCACCCGGACAGTCTCGCAGAAATTCGCCAGGGCGGCGGGATAGAAATTCGACACGCCGATGGCCCTGGCCTTCCCGTCCGCGTACGCCTTCTCCAGGCCCCGCCAGGCGGCGAAATAATCCCCCATGGCCTGGTGGAGCAGCATCAGGTCGAAATACTCAAGGCCGCTCTTTTTGAGGGACGCGTCCACCGCTCTTCGGGCCGTGTCCTCGTCCGTCATATCCGTCACCCACACCTTGCTGGTGATGAACAGATCCTCCCGAACGCACACGCCCCGGTCCACAGCGCGCCTGACGGCCTCTCCCACCGCGTCCTCGTTGGTGTAGACCGCCGCCGTATCGATCAGGCGGTATCCCAGTTCGATCGCCCGAAAGACCGCTTCCCCGCACTCCGCCTTGTCCGGCACACGGAACACGCCCAGCCCCGCCATGGGGATCCGGGCGCCGGTATTGAGCTCAGTCGTCAGCATAGGTGCCATCCTCCCGCTTCGTCAGGATATAGTAGCTGTAGATCCTGGCCTTGGCGTAGTCCTTGTAACGGATAGCCACCACGCCGTTCCCGTTATTGATCAGCGCGGAGGCGCCGTTGGTCTTGTACTCGGCCCGGCACAGCGGATCCAGGAACCAGACCCGCTCGTCGTCAAAGCCCGCCAGGTAGACATAGTGCCCCACATTGGTGAACACGCCCCCCGCGCCGGAGGAGCAGAACACCTTCGCGCCCTCCTTCATGGCCCGGAACACCTCGTCCCGGTCCTGAGTGTTGCGGATCTCCAGCCCCATGGCCTTCACCACGGTGGAGATGTAGTACAGATTGGTGCCCCGGGCGAAAGTGCGGCCGTGGAGATTACCCGTGTTGTTGCCCGTGGCCATATCCGCCAGCACCAGGGGCAGGAAGCGCTCATAGTCCCGCACGGAGGTCAGGGGCCAGCGGGGA
>CADCQZ010000084.1 GCA_902803675.1 uncultured Eubacteriales bacterium | reverse complement strand
TTGAATGATATTCATAACGGAGGATACACTCATGAAAAAAACACTGGCTGTCCTGTTGGCGTTCCTGACCGTGGTGCTGCTCATGTGTGCGGCCACGGCGGCGGAAAGCAAAGTGCCCGCAAACGCTCAGTACTACAAGGGTCATGCCTATGCCCTGTACAACATGGGCAAGGATTGGGTGGCCGCTAAAAAGTACTGCGAAAAACTGGGCGGTCACCTGGTGACCATCACCAGCAGCGGCGAACAGAGCTTCATCGAGAAACTGCTGCGGGCATCCGCTAAGAAAAACAAGTATTGGATCGGCGGCATAAGGGTGGACGGAGGCTTTGCCTGGGTGACCGGTGAAAAGTGGAAGTATACTCACTGGCATTCCGGAGAACCCAACAACTGGAACGGTCATTTGGAGGACCGGGTGATGATCCACGCGGCGACTTCCGGCTCCTACGCATCCTATTTCGGGGACTGGAACGACCTGTACCGCGACGGTTCCTGCCCGGGACTGAGCTATTACAGCAAGGGCAGCATGGGTTTCATTTGCGAATGGGATCTCAGCGTGCCGACGAAACTCAGGATCACCGGTAACAAAACGGTTTCAAAGGGCAACCAGATCCAGCTGACAGCGACTGTGTCACCTGCCGGCGCGAGCCAAAGCGTTCTTTGGCTCAGCAGTGATGAATCGATCGCCACTGTGAACAGGAGCGGTGTGGTAAAGGGCAAAAGCGCGGGTAAAGTCACGATCACGGCGCTGTCGTTGGCGAAATCAAGCATCAGTGGGAGCGTCACCATACAGGTGCTGGAAAAGCCTGTTAAGAGCGTAACGATCACCTGTGATTCAAAACTGATCAACACAAAAGACACGCTGCCTTTGAAGGTGGAAGTCAAGCCGGCCGACGCTCTTCAGACGATCGAATGGACCAGCAGCAATACGGATGTGGCCACCGTCAGCGCCGACGGTATCCTTAAGGCCGTGGGGAAGGGGACTGTGACGATCACGGCAAAGGCTGTTGACGGGAGCAATAAAAAAGCGACAGTCAAGATCAAGGTCCAGGAGGGGCTGTCCTATAAAGCAAGAGAACAGATCGTTAAAAATGCCACTGTGTCGTATTTGAACAGCGTGAATCCTTTTATCGTAAAAGAAAATAATGAGATCACGAGCCTGAAGAACTGGTTCACGAAAAAGCAGAGCAAGCTCGAGGAAGAGGTCGATAAATCTGTCGAAAGCGCTGTTGCCATAGACGCTCAGACCCCGCCAAAGGTCAAAACGGCATTCCTGCAGAAGATCACAGGCACTATCCACTCTGATATGTCCAAATCACCCGCCAAGTACGACAATTGCAAGACTGTGCTGGAACTGATGAACAAAGTCATAAAGGACATCACGGCGGGCAAGAGCACATTTACGTTCAAGTGTGATGGGAAAACGTATATCGTAGAGCTGACAAAAATGGGCGTGTGGAACGCTTATGCCAGCATGGGGAGCATCCGGCAAGAGGGTCAGGACAGAAAGTATTCCGTGATATTTACCAGTGTATCCAATAGTGCGATCAATGAGACACTCAGATCCCTGTCGAAATTCGCGCAGTCGAACATGAAAAGCGCCTGTGATGAAGCCATTAGAGACCTGGTCGTCACCACGCTGAGCGCGGGCAAAGTGGATGAGATACTCAAAGACTTCCAGGCGATCGAGGCGGACCCGATATTCGACTCGCTCCCCAAGGGACGCTCCAAGACCAAAACAGCGATCAAAGTCGCCACCACTGCTTTGCCGCTTATGAAAGAACCGGTGAAGCTCTATAACGCGATCGTAAAATTCGACCTGGATTCCGTGACTGATGAAAAGCTGACCAAAAAGGCGGATGAGCTTGCTGAAAAACTGAAAGCGTTCAATGATGCCGCTTATGACTTTATGAAGCCGCAATGATCAGATGGACCGCGGCGGATCAGCGCGCCTGCCCCGGTTTGATGAGCCGGATGATCAAGGTGTTTCCCGGTGAGCATCGATCAGCAGACCAGGAGGTCCCCCATGTTCACGCCCGATATGATCGCTCCCTGCGGCCTGGACTGCACATTGTGTTACATGTTCCAGAAGGATCTCGATCCCTGTCCCGGATGCCGCAACTGCCCGCCGGACGATATACTGCCCACATTCCTCCACCGGAAATGCGGGATCCTCAGGTGCGGGAAAAGGCTCGAAGGGGGATGCGGCCACTGCGGCCTGTGCCCGGACTTTCCGTGTGAGCAATTGAAAGAGAAGGATAAATCTTACCGCGAACGATTTGTTCTGACGGAATCGCCCATCAAAAACCTGGAGTATATCAAGGACTATGGGGAATACGGGTTCCTCAGGGAGGAGATGAGAAGGTATACCTGCCGGGAGTGCGGCGCGCCGCTGTGCGTGGATACCGGTGTGTGCGCGGGATGCGGGAAGCGCTACAGGAAACCGTATTTCTGCGGCAGGTGGCTGCCCGGGTATTAAAAGCCGGATCAATTGAAAGATCATCAGGCATCGTATCGGTCATGATATCCGGTGTATCTGTCGGGAACCTGATAAAAATGTACCCATGACCTCAGGGAGGAGTAAGATCGTATGAAAAAAATCATTGCGCTGATCCTTCTGGTTTTGCTCTGCGTGGATACGGTGATCGCCTGCGCGGAAACCACGAATGACGAAAAGAAACAGTATGATCTGTTCAGCTTTGCCCATATGCAGTCGCACAAGTTTCAGGAACTGATGGACGAGATCGTCGCTCAGTCGGAAGCCTGGACGAGCGAGACCGTCCCGACGTCGATCGACGAGCTGGTTTATTATCCGGAGGTGCTGTTTCCCCTGGCGGAATGCAGGTACGACATGGATCCCAAAATGGAGATCACGCGCAAGGGAACGGTCTATACCGTCAAAACGGATATAGCGGACGTGCTTGAAAAGGCCAATGTGGTGCTGGAAAGGAACTGGGGCGGATACTATTATGTTTACATAGGCGCGGAACAGAAAGAGGGCGGGAGAAGGGCCGGGATGGTCGAAGCGACCGGAGAGCCTTACACTTATACGGGTGACGCCGCGGAACTGTGGACCGACTATAAAACGCTGAATGTCGGAACGGGTGTCGGCATCGTATATATCAGGAACAAGTACCCCTGGATATGGAGCGTTTCGATCAGCAAAAACAAGAAAAAGTTCGACTGGCCGAAGAGTGTGGAGATGAATCTGCAGTCCCCGGACGTGCAGATCACTTGGGGATACGACTACAGAACGCAGACATTCATGCAGCAGGTAATGATCACAAACAAGGCGAAAGGCCATGGGTCGATCGTGTTCTGGGACCTGAAGAACGGGACCGTGAAGCGGTATCATGACCAGGGGGATTATCTTGTCGACGCGTATGTCGGCAGACGGCCGGAACCGGAATATGACTGAGGTACCATTCCGGCGGGATCTGTAGTATAATGCTGTGATCCCGCCGATCACAAGGAGAGCGACTATGTCTATCAGCCGAAAGGTAAGTGTCACGTGTCCCGAATGTAAAAAGGTGAGCGAAGTCACCGTGTGGGACAGCATCAACACAGGCCTGGATCCCCAGCTGATGCGGAAGGTGAGGGACGGGAGCCTGTTCAGCTTCGTGTGCCCCCACTGCGGCCATGAGGACCACTTGGAGTACGGCTTCATGTATCACCAGATGGCGAACCGGTTGATGATCCAGGTGGTGATCAACGACAAGGAGGCGAAGCACGCCCTCAGGATGCGGAAGGACCAGCGCTTCATCGAGATGCAGAAGGAGCTGCAGCTGGAGCAGTACCACTACCTGGAACGCATCGTGGTCAACGTGAACCGCCTGCGGGAGAAGCTCGCGATCCTGGACAGCGGCCTGGATGACCGGATCATGGAGATATACAAGGTGTACCTCCTGTCCAAGTACCGCGAAAAACTGCCGGATATCAAGAATACGGAGCTGATCTATTTCGTGACCGATTCGGGGGAGAGGGGCTTCCAGATCCTGCCCGCCCAGGGCCAGAGGTATATCGTGTTCAATCAGGAATTCTACGACATGATCAACAAATCGTTCCTGCCCAGGCTCAAGCCCATCCGGGAGGACGGCCCGATCATCGACCGGGCGTGGGCTGAGCGCCTTCTGGAGAAGCCGAAAGAATAACGTTTTTACGTTTTACCTCATCCGTCAGGCGAAGCCTGCCACCAGTCTCACAGCGTTCGGTCAGTTTCGCAGGATGGAGCTTTCCGGCGCGGAACGAGACC
>CADCQZ010000083.1 GCA_902803675.1 uncultured Eubacteriales bacterium | reverse complement strand
TTTTTCAGGGTTGGCGAAATGCAGGGCCACCAGGGCCTCCGGATACACCTCCCGCGCGGCCCGGGCTCCGGCCTGCAGGATGTACTGGAGGTTGAACCAGGTCTTCTCCCCGCACAGGAAATTATTGGTCTCGTTGCCGGTCTGCACCATGCCCACATCCACCCCGGCTTCCCTGAGCGCTATGAGGCAGTCCCGGGTGTACTCATAGGCCGCCTGAGTCTTCTCCTCGATCTCCATCCCGGCCCAGGCCTTGGGCACCATCTGTTTGGACGGGTCCGCCCAGAAATCCGAATAGTGGAAATCCACGATCAGCTTCATGCCGTACTTCGCCGCCCGCACGCCGATCGCCGCGGCGGTCGCGATATCGCAGTTCCCCCCGCCGTAACCGCGGCCCTCCGCGTCGAAAGGATCGTTCCACACCCGCACCCGGATGTGGGTGAAGCCGTTGTCGGAAAGGACCTTGAACACGTCCTCCTCCCGGCCGTCAAATCCGTAGTACTTCACGCCGCTGTTCTCCTCGGCGATGACGATGGAGGCGTCCATGCCGAAAATGAAATCCTCCGGCAGGCCCTCGACTTTTTTGACGTACAGATCGCCCTCCGCCCGGGCGGAGGCAAAAGCGCCCAGCAGCAGCGCGGCCATGAGGATCAGCACGATGAAGTTCCTGTTGCGCATCATATGAAGCTCCTTTCCGTTTTATCCTTATTTTATTCTGTTTTCAGGATCATCTCAGCCGCGGGCACGGCCGCGTCGTCCACGGCGCCGTCATGGCCCGAAACATGCCGGGAGGCGGCGCCCAGGAACAGGTACCAGTCCTCCCCCGTCCCGGCGGGCGGATACAGGATGAAGCCCTTCAGGCAGCCCTCCCCCGTCCCGGCGTCGTACACCCGTACTCCCAGGGGCACATCATCCCGGTACAGGATCTCCCCCGCGCCCAGAAGCGTTCCCGGCAGCGGCGCGAACCAGTCCCTGTAAGTGTCCGCGTCCGTTTCCGGGGCGATGTACAGATCCCCCGCGGCGATGGTCTCCAGATCGAACATGGCGTAATCGAAGGGGTGCACCTTCACCATGCGGACGCGCCCTTCCGCGTTTTTCTCCAGCGCCGCCGCCAGTTCAGTCCCCTCCCGGACCGGGCCGTCGATATACACGGTGAGCTTCTCCTCCGCCGGCGCGTCGGTGATGCGGGTGAACACGGCGCCCCACACCATGACGGACAGCAAGAGCCACAGAAGCAGAAGGGGCACCAGGTAAAGCACTTTTCTCAAACCGCTCACCCGATCACCTCCCAGGACACGATGTACCGGCTCACCGTTTCCACCCGCACCCGCGCGCCTGACGATGGCAGCTCTTTGGCCAAAGGCGCGTAGATGAGCAGGGAAACGTTCCCCTCCTCCGAAAGGAGCGGGACGCGGCGCACGCTGATGGATCCCGGGATAAGCGTGATGCCTCCCGGGCAGCCCAGGGTGCCCGCGGATCCCTCACGCGGCCCTTCGAGCATGCCCTTCATGTGGATATGTTCCGCTCTGCGCGGCCGGTACCCGAGGGCCCAGATCAGTATCGCCGCCCAGCCCCCCAGGGTGGACACGGCCACCGCCGCGAGATAGAAGGCCCGCGCGTTGAGAGTGGAGACCCTCAGGCACAGGGCGACGCACACCGCGAGGGCGGCGATGAGACCGCCCGCGGCCGCCCTCCGGGCCCGGACCGCCCGGACGCGAGCCCGTTCACATTCCTTCAGTGAGTAGAGTTCCATCATCGCCAAACGCCTTTCGAAGCTTTTTTGGGGATTATACCACATCCCGCGGAACGGGGAAAGCCCGGCCCCGCCGTTCCGCTTGACAACATCCCCGCGCGGCGATAAGATGTCACCAGGCAAAAACCCACATCGATCCTGACTGCGCAAGGAGGGATAATAATATGAAAAAAGCGCTCATCGTCCTTTCGGTCCTGTGCCTGATATCCTCGTGCGCCCTGGCGGACGACGACCTGTTCAAGGTCTATCCCCTGTCCGATCGGGGCGAAGCCATCGTGGACGACGTCAGCTTCTTCGGGCAGGCCCCTTCAGGCAGCCTGGACCGGGTGTTCTACGAGATCTTCGTGGGCTCGTTCTCCGACTCCGACGGGGACGGGACCGGCGACCTGCGGGGCATCATCAACAGGCTGGATTACCTGAACGACGGCGACCCCCGCTCCGGCCTGAGCCTGGGGGCGGAAGGGCTGTGGCTCACGCCGGTGTTCTCATCTCCCACGTATCACAAGTACGACGTGGCGGATTTCTACACCGTCGATCCCGCTTTCGGCACGCTGGACGACCTGAAGGAACTGGTGGACAAATGCCACGAGCGGAACGTGAAGGTGATCCTGGACCTGCCCATCAACCACACGGGCACCGGGAACCGCTGGTTCAGGAATTTCACCAACGCCCACCTGATGCACAACCCCGGCAACGCGTATTACGATTTCTACGTGTGGCAGCCCGCGGGCGATCCCCAGCCCGCCGGAAGGCACTTCACCCGTGTCCCGGGCCTGGACATCATGGTGGAGGCCAATTTCTCCGACAGCATGCCGGAGCTCAATTTCGACAACGAGAGCGTGCGTCAGGCTGTCCTGGACGTGGCGAAGTTCTACCTGGATCTGGGCGTGGACGGCTTTAGGTTCGACGCCGCGAAATACATCTACCTGGGCGAGAACCAGCGCTCCGTCGATTTCTGGTCCTGGTACATCGGTGAGATCCGGAAGATCAAAAGCGATGTCTACACCGTGTCGGAGGTGTGGGACGGCGAGGGCATCATCAACCAGTACACCGCCGCGGGCGACTGCTTCAATTTTACCCTCAGCCAGGTGAACGGGCTGATCGCGGAGACCGCCAAAGCGGGTGACGTGAACCGGTTCACCGCCTATATGGACCGTTACCTCGATTCCATCCGCGAAGCGCGCGAAGGCGCCAGGAGCGTACTGTTCATCTCCAACCACGACATGGACCGGTGCGCCGGCTACCTGACCGTGGCCAGCGGACAGATGAAGACCGCCGCCAACCTGTACATCCTCTCCCCCGGGTCGCCCTTCATCTACTACGGGGAGGAGATCGGCCTGCGCGGCTCCCGCGGCGGCGCCAACACCGACGCCAACCGGCGCCTGGCCATGCTGTGGGGAGACGGTGACACCGTGAAGGATCCCGCGGGCACCACCTACGACAGCACCAGCCAGACGCCCTACAGTGTCGCCGATCTCAAAGCCCCGGCCGAGGGCCTGTACAACTACTACAAGCGCCTCATCATGATCCGCGCCGCCAATCCCGAGATCGCCGGCGGGGACTATACCGCCCTGAAGATCCCGGACAGCAAGATGGGCGGCTTCATCGTGTCCCTGGACGGCAGCGACGTGATGGTGATGCACAACACCACCCAGCGGAAGCTCACCGTGGATCTGAGCACGGTGACGGATATCCCCTTTACCGTCCTGGCGGACTACATCGGCGCGGGCGAGGCGAAGCTGAACGGGACCGTGCTGACCCTCGAAGGCCAGACCAGTGCCGTGCTGCGCCGGGAATAAAACGGCGCATCAGACCTTCGCGGCCCGGAAATTTCTGATTTAATGGCCAAAAAAGCGCCTTTTGGGCACAAGTTTTTTTAAAAAACGCTTGCGTCTGACAAGGTTTGGCATTATAATACCCGTTGGTTGAAGCGGGTCTGTGGTTGAAAGCCGATGCCAGTCGCAGGCGAAACGGTCCACGTAATCCGGCCAAAGGCCGGGGATCATGGTGCGGCTTAGATGTGAGTCCTGCCGCGGGAGACCGCGAGAGAGCAGCGTGGGGGCGTAAAGCTATGAGCAAAGCTCCGGCAGGCGAGTGTGGGGTCAAAAACCAGGTCAGCCGTTTTCAAACCAATAAATATTCTTTATCATGGGGGTCTAAAAACAATGTATCAGGACAAGACGCTGGTGTGCCGTGACTGCGGTAACGAATTCGTGTTTACCGCCGGTGAGCAGGAATTCTACGCGGAAAAGGGCTTTCAGAACGAGCCGACTCGTTGCCGTGAGTGCCGTCAGCAGCACAAGGCCGCGAGGAACAACGGTGCTCCCCGCGTGATGTACGACGCCGTGTGCGCGAACTGCGGTGCTGAGACCAAGGTTCCCTTCCAGCCCAGGGAGGATCGCCCGGTGTATTGCAGCGAGTGCTTCGCCGCGATGCGCAACCAGTAAGGCGCAAAACAGCAGGCCCGTCCGGAAACGGACGGGCCTGTTTTTTTGTTTTCTTTTTCCTATCCCCTGAGCCTGTC
>CADCQZ010000082.1 GCA_902803675.1 uncultured Eubacteriales bacterium | reverse complement strand
GATGCCCCTCTTCTGGGCGGTCTCCGCCACCTCGTTCCCCGTGGAGTACAGGATCACCGAGGGGTGGTTGAAGTCCTTTTCCGCCATGTCCTTCAGGTCCTGCTTCCACCATTCATCAAAATAGTCCACGTAGTCGTGCAGGGTCTTGTGGATGTACCAGTGGTCGATGTACTCGTCCATCACCAGCATGCCCAGCCGGTCGCAGATATCAAGAGCGGTCTTGGAGCAGGGGTTGTGGGCGGACCTGACGGCGTTGTAGCCGTTCTCCTTAAGCAGGCGGACGCGGCGTTCCAGAGCGTCCGGGTCGCAGGCCGCGCCCAGGAGCCCGTTGTCGTGATGCACGCAGGCGCCCCGGAGGATCACGCGTTCCCCGTTGATCTGAAGGCCGTCCCTGCCCCAGGTGAGGGTGCGGGCGCCGAAGGTCGTGATCGCCTCGTCTTCCCGGAAGCGCACCCGGCAGGTGTACAGCGCGGGATCGGAAACGCTCCAGGGACGGGCGCCGGGGAGGGTCAGGGTAAAGTCACGTTCCGTGCCGCTCGCGGCCGCGATCATCGCCCTGTCATCCAGGATCTCCACGGTGACGGGACCCTCGCCCTGTGTCGATACGGTCACCTTCACGGTGACGGGATCGACGGACAGGGTGCGGATCCTCACCCCGTTGATGTGGATGTATTCCTCAGGGCCGGTCCAGAGGGCCACGGGCCGATAGATGCCCGCGCCGGAATACCAGCGGGAGTTGGGCTGGTCGGCGTTGCGCGCGATGACCTCCACCCGGTTGGCCCCCTCGGTGAAGAGACCGTCGCAGTCCACGTAGAAATTCGTGTACCCGTAGGGACGGAAGGCCGCGTCGGTGCCGTTGATCCTCACTTCCGCCAGGCGGTACACGCCCTCGAACTCCAGCACATTGTGCCTTCGCGCTTCCTCGGCCGTGAGGGTGAACGCCTTTTCGTACAGGTAGTCGTGCCCCTCGAACCAGCCCACGTTGAGCCCGCCCAGGGCGTCGCCCGACCGTTTCTCCCGGAGCATCGCGTCGTCCGGCACGCGCACGGGCACGCCTTTCCCGGGGTCGTTCAGATGTCTGCAGGTCCATCCGGAACAAAAATCAGTGCGCCTCATATGTCAGTGAGTTCCTTTCCGATCGTCGTGGTGTATCCTTCCGGTGCCGGGGCAAAAAGGGAGGCAGCGGTTTTTCGGACCGCTGCCCCCTTTTTTAAGACTTTCAGGCTTTGGACTTTTTGTTGAAGCTCGCGATGACGGCGGTCACGATGGCGGCGATGTTCACGCCGGCCAGGGTGTAGTTCATGGGCGCCAGTTCGGGCAGGCCCACCATCTTGATGCCGCTCATGGATTCGGCGATGTTCCAGATCCCGTCGGAGAACACGGTGATGCACACATAGGCCAGGGCCGCGGCGCCGATGACGGAGGTGAAATCCGTCCAGGGCTTTTCGCCGGCGAGGGAGACGCCCTCGCAGAGGATGGCGGCTACCAGGGCGATGTACACGGCGGGCTGCACCACGCCGCCCCGGGAGGCGTAGACCATAAGCAGGATGAGCGTTACGATGGCCAGGACACAGGTGACGGCCGCGAAATAGAATCCGATGCTCTTATTCTTCATGGCTCTCGCTCCTTTCTCAGTTCTCTTTTTTCTTGGCGTTCAGTTTGGACACGATCAGCATGCACAGGCACAGGGCGGTCAGGGCGCCGGAGCAGATCTGGGCGGCGGTGATGGCGGTGGCCCACCAGGGAGTCACATGCTCGATCACGGCGGTGGAAGAGTAGCCGTTGGTGATCACGGAGCGGCTGATGGCGTATTCCCAGCTGACGGCCGCTTCCTTGAGCAGGTTCAGCAGGTAGCCGTCATCGGTCTCCCGGGCCTTGTTCAGCACCCAGGTGCCGTGGCCGCCCACGCCGTCCAGGCACCATTCCTGGGTGCCCGCGGCCAGGACTTCCGCCGCGTGGTTGCGGTAGCCGCCGTCCACATACTCGCCGAAGCAGGGAGCCGCGTCGGTATCGATGGCGCCCTTCCAGCCCCATTCGTTGCGCAGCACCTGAGTGTTCAGGGCATAGCTGGCGGAGTTCCACTTCAGGCCCAGCCTGGAGAAGCTCTGCATGATGCCGCCGGAGTTGGCCTTGCGCACGGAGCCCTCAAAGGCCCTCAGGTTGCCCTCGCGGAAAGCCTGTTCGGTGAAGAAGCAGGCCACGCCGTCACG
>CADCQZ010000081.1 GCA_902803675.1 uncultured Eubacteriales bacterium | reverse complement strand
GTGCCGGCACCGCCGCCCAGGCCATTGGTCTCCGTATCCAGGAACAGGATGTCCTCCCGGCGGATATCGGACCAATCGCCGCCGAAAGTCAAATGAAGGGACCGGCCGGATAAGCATTCCGGCAGCTCCGTGTCTTCGGCGGGCACGGAAAAGACCCGGACACAGCAGTCCGACGCGCCGGGCCCTTCCCCCGCGCTCCGGCGTGCCGGGGCGCCCATATTTTTAAGCTTGTCCCGGAGCGAGAGAGCCATGGCTACTGCCCGTCCGCCGGCTGCGGATCAAAGTACGCGGTGACCTCCTCAAGGGCTTCCCGCTGCTGAGACGGATCCACCCCGGAATTCTCCAGCACCTCGATCAGAGCGTTGTCCCCCGCGTCCATGTCTCGGTACAGGCCCATGAACAGCTCCGCCGTCCCGTTCTCGATCACGTACTCCGGCAGCAGGCGGATCTGAGCGGCATAGGTCTCGTAGGGGATATTGAGCCGGGTCACCGCTTCGGCGTGTTCTCTGCCGATATACCGGATATGCCAGGGCTCCGCCTTGACGCCGGTGACACCGCTCCATTCTGTGCGGTACCGGATGATAAAGCCGTATTCCCAGCAGTGCTCGTTCACCCACATGCCCTCGTCCGTCTCCAGGAAGAGACGGTTCAGGTTGCGGAAAGTGTCCGACACCACGTCCATGGCCAGACCTGTCTGGTGCTCGCTGGCGCCGGGAGGCGCCACGGTGCGCTGGGCCGCTTCCCGGGACCCCACGGCTTCCACTTTCTGCCGGAACAGCGCGCTCTGGGTGCTGTACGCCCGGTAGCCCGACACCGCCAGAAGGGTATAGCCGTCTCCGGCGGCCGCGGCGAAGAGCTCTTCCAGCGCGGCAGCCGCCTGCGGCCGCATGTAGATCTTGTCTTTTTGATTTTTCTTGTTGACCGGCACGTCCGGCAGGACCATGTCCTCAGGCACGTAATCCTTCGGCAGCTTCTCGTCCCGGTTCACAAGGCACAGCATCCCGTCCGTATCGAACGCCCCGGCCCGGGCCCCGGTCAGGGGGAAAAGCACGAGGATCAGCGCGCACAGGAGCAGGCATGCCGGATGATTCTTAATCATAAAACGCGGAATACTCCTCTTCACCGTTGGCAAGGACCTCGACGATCAGTTTCTCGTTGGGGCGGTTGAGCAGATACACCAGGGACATGAAATCTCCCCCCGCCGATTCATAATCGGCCACCGCCCGGCGGTAGTCCTCCCAGAACTCCTCCAGGGCGTAGTTCTTCTCATGCATGTACGCGGCGGCTTCGATGCCCACATACCTTAAATGCCAGGGCTCGTACTTGATGCCGGTGATGTCCTCCTTGTCGCTCTGATAGCGGATAACGAACCCGTATTCCCAGCAGTGCTCCGCCATCCAGACCGCTTCCCTCTCGGAAGCGAATTTGGCGTTCATGCCGTCCTTCTTCGTCCACTCGTAGTTGAGCACATCCACGCCCAGGCCCGTCTGGTGATCGCTGGCGCCGGGCGCCTGCACCATGCCGTCATCATGCCCGATGTTGGACAGACGGTTGTAGTACATGGTGTTCTGGGTGCGGTAGCTCCTGTAGGCGCTCTTGACGTAAAGAACGCAGCCGTCCTTTTCCGCGGCGTCGAACATGTCCCTGAGCGCGTCGGCGGCGGCTTTCCTCAGCTGCGGATCGTCCACCGCGCGGCGGACCGAAAGCTTCGTAAGATCCGTGGGCTCATAGTCCGAGGACAAAAGATGTTCTTTATTCGCCAGCACCAGGTAATCCCCCAGGTTGGCCGCCACCAGGGGCGACAGGGGGTAATCCCACCCGGCGGACAGGGCGGGGAAAACGACGGCAAAGGTCAGGATCGCGGCAAAGAACAGAGAGACTGTTTTTTTGACGGTCATGGCATCTCCTCTCCGGTCAGCTGAGCGTAACGGGCGCTGCGAAGCTCCCGGATATAGTATTCCAGCGGGATATCCGCCTCATGGATCAGTTCGGCGTGGGGCCTGCCCACATAACGGACATGCCAGGGCTCATAGGCGTAACCGGTGATCTCGGTCCACTCCTCCCGGTAGCGGATGATGAAGCCGAATTCATGGCAGTGTTCCCTGACCCACTGGCCTTCCTTCGTGGAGCCGAAGGACGCGTTCAGGCTCTGGCTCCTGTTGGTGCCAAGGTCCATGGCCAGGCCCAGCTGATGCTCGCTGGTCCCGGGCGGAGCCACATACAGGAGGGCGCTCTGTCTGCCCACTTTGGAGACCTTGCGGGCGAAAATATTCTTCTGCGTCATATAGCTGCGGTATCCGGACACGGCCACAAGGGAGAGGCCTTCGGCTTTCGCCGCGGCGAACATCTCCTCCAGCGCGCCGGCCGCTTCCCTGCGCATGAGAACGGCGGAAGAGGAAGCCTTCACATCCGGCTTGACCAGGTCATCCGGCACGTAATCCGCGCTCAGGGCATAATCCCTGTTCACAAGGAACAGCCTGCCCCCCAGACTCATCTCATCCCCGTACGCGCCCAGCGCGCCGGACCCCAGCTGCATCAGCGCCAGAAACAATCCAAGTAATCTCGTCAGCATAGATCCCCCAGCAAATAACAGAAGAACATTCCTATTATATGCCGTATCGGCCGGAATTGCAATCAAATCCGCCCGCGTCACATGTAAAAACATGCCCGGCGGCCGGAGAAGCGCCATGTTGCAATTGCATTTTTGCCCGGCAGACTTTATAATGGCCTTGATGCCCCCGGGCATGATTGATATGAGGGAGTGCCTGTCATGAAAAAGTTCCTTTGTGTGTTCGCATTGATGCTGCTCCTCGTCCCGGCTCACGCCGAGGAAACGAGGACCCTGCCCATCGACCTGACCGGCGGATACGCCCCGAAAGCCGACGGCTACCTGAGTGACCTGGAATATGAGGACAGCACCATCCATGTGACGGTGACTGAGTATCAGGATACCCTGGAAGGCCAGAAGATCGCCTACTGGGTGGCGGACGTCACCATCGCCGACCCGAGCCAGATCCGCACGCAGGCGGCGGCCGCCGATTTTTCTTCCACCCGGCAGCTGGACTGCGATGTCATCGCCCGGCGTGTCCAGGCGGTGGTAGCCATCAACGGTGACTATTACAACGGCACCGAGCGCCGCCAGAAGGCCTTCACCATCCGGCAGGGCGTCCTGTACAGGGACAACCTGGACCCGGAGGGCAAGGGCAGCAAACTGATGGACGTGCTCCTCATCGATGAGGACGGTGATTTCCACGGGATCCATCAGCCCACCAAGGGGACCCTGACCGATGAGATCGACGGCAAGAAAGTCATCAATTCCTTCTCCTTCGGCCCCATCCTGGTGGAAAACGGCGTCAAGGTGGAGGATTTCAGCAGCACGGGCACATGGATGAACATGGCCTATGACCGGCGCGCCCAGCGCATGGCCGTGTGCCAGGTGGGCAAGCTCCATTACAAGCTCATCTGCTGCATGGCGCCGACCCACGGCTATATCGGGATGACCCTGAACGAGTTCGCCGCCATCGTGGAGCGCGAGGGCGTGGATATCGCCTATAACCTGGACGGGGGCGACTCGACCTATCTGTACTTCCACGGACGGAAGATCAACAATCCCCGCAGCAGCACCACCCGCAAGCTGCAGGACATCATCTATTTCGCTTCCGCGGAACCGGAGGACTGAGATACGATGACCGATCTGACCGCTTTCGTTCTCATCATGGGCGCGGGGCTCGCCGCCGGCTGCGGCCTGTTTGCCTTTGCCCTGCATAAAAACGGGCAGCCTTCGGTCCGTGCCCTGGCCGCGTTCCTCGCCGGAGCGGCCGCCGCTTTTGTCGGCGCCAAGTTCTTCTTCCTGCTGGCGGACCTGGGGGCCGACCTGACGGTGAACGGTCTGGGCGCGGTCATCGATCCCAATCCCGAAAAACTGTCCTTCGTCGGCGGCTGCATCGGATTCGTTTCCGGCGCCGCGCTGGCGCTGCGCCTGTCGGGAGGATGTCCCGGGAGGGCGCTGGATCTATTCGCCGTGCCGGGGTGCGTCACGCTCCTGGCGGCGCGGCTGGCCCAGGGGGCCCTCGGCGGGATCGGCTGCGGTGACTACGTGAGCGGCACGGCCTGGGCCGTCCCTCTCCTGTCCGTCGCGGATGAGTGGGGCGACCGGTATCTGGCCGTGTTTTTCCTGGAAGCGGCGGCGGCCCTTTTGACCGGGCTGTGGGCCTTCCTGACAAGGCACAAAAAATATGACCTGTCCCTGTTCTCAAGGACCGTCTATGCGCTCTGCGCGCTGCAGCTCTTCCTGGAGATGCTCAAGACCACCTGGGTGCCCCTGGTGATCAGCTTCATCCGGCTGGATCAGGTGCTCTGCGCTTTCCTGATGCTCTTCATGCTCCTGCCCGCTGTCAAAAAGACCGGCAGAAAAGCCCCGGTCGTCATCTTTTTCATCTGCATCGCCGTGAACGGGATCACTCAGTACATCATGGACAAGCCCTATCTGTTCATCTGGGTGTTCCCGGAGGATATCGAGACCTGGATCGGGGAGAACCTCTATCCCCTGGGGCTGGGCATCATGGCCCTGACCGTCGCGGGCGCCCTTATCCCCGTCCTCAAGAGAAAAAAGGAGGCCTGACCGCCATGCGCCGACTGACCGCTCTTTTCATCCTCCTGATCTGCCTGACCGCCGCATCGGTCTCCCCCGCCCGTGCCGGGACCCTTTCCTTCGGCGCGGCGGAATTCCCTTCGGACGCGGAAGAGATCGATCTTAAAGATGAGATCGTCACGGACATGGGCGCCTTCGAGGCTTTTCTCAAAGGCTTTCCCGATCTGCGCAGAGTCGACATGTTCTCCACCCCCGTGGACAAAAAACAGATCGCGCGCCTGACCGGGGCTTTCCCGGAGATCACCTTCGGATGGACCATCAGCATCGCCAACGGGAAGCACCTGATCCGCACCGACCAGACGGCCTTTTCCACCCTGCACGGTGAGTGCGTGCGGCACACCAGTGAGGACATGGACGTGCTCCGGTACTGCACGGCCCTCAAAGCGCTGGACCTGGGGCACAACTCCCTGACGGACGTGAGCTTCCTGGAGCCGCTGAAGGAACTGCGCGTGCTCATCCTGGCCGACAACCGGAACATCTCCGGCCTTGAAGTGCTCGAAGGTCTCGAACACCTGGAGTACCTGGAGCTGTTCACCTGCAGCCTGAGAGACATATCCTTCCTGAGCGGGCTGACGGAGCTGAAAGACCTGAACCTTGCCAATAACGGGATCCGGAATTATGACGCGCTGTATTCCCTCACGAAGCTCAGGCGGCTGTGGATCGCGGACATGGGCGCGAACATCGGCGCCCAGAGGATGAAGGAGCTCCAGGCGGTCATGCCCGACGCGGTGATCATGACCAGCGGGCATCCCACCGCCAACGGCTGGAGGACGGACAGCCATTACGACACGATCTGGGAGATCTTCCACACCAACGAGTACATCCCCTTCCCGGACACGGAAAGCGTCGAGTGACAGAGCTTCCGTTCCCGGACAGTCCCAATAAAAAACAGGAGCGTTTTTCACACGAAAGACGCTCCTTTTTTTGCAGTACCGGCCCACCGACGGGAAAGCCGCCGACCGGCTCTCTCAGGCCTTCAGTTGACGGGAAAATCGAAATTCGTATCGGGATACGGCTGATCGATCAGGCGGTAGTGCCACCATTCCTGCTCAAAGGGTCTGAAGCCGCACTGCTCCATGACCTCCCGGAGCAGTTTTCGGTTCTCCGCCTGCTCCGGGGCGATCCCGGCCGCTCCGTGCCAGGCCAGGGGATCGAAGAAATCGAAACAGGTGCCCATATCCAGCTCCGTGCCCTCCATATCCGTCAATGTCATGTCCAGGGCACTGCCCTTCATGTGGGCGGAATTGCGGGCGATGTAGCCCCGGCTCACCAGCTGATCCTTGCTTTTGATGCCGGGATAAAACTCCGCTTTCGTGCTTTCGTCGTCACCGGCCGCCCAGGCCATGAAGCAGCGGACGGCCCGCTGAGGCCGGTAGGCGTCATAGATCTTGATGCGGTACCCCATCTCCCTGAAGATATCCGCCGCTTCCCTCAGGGCCTGAGCGGCCCGGACGGTCAGGATAGCCGTATTGCCCTCGTACCCGTCCACGGGACGGCCGGTAAAATTGTGCCAGAGCGCGTAGCGCATCTCCTCGATCACGTCCGGGATCACTTCCCGGACCCGTACGAATCCTTCCGGCAGCACCGCCGGCTCCGCGGGCGTCGGCTCCTCCTCCACCTCAAAACCGGCGGCGAGAGCCGCGGTCATGAAGGCCGCCAGGATGAGAGCCGCCGCGGCGGTCAGTGATAGACGTAACGCGTTTCGCACTTGTTCCCCCACAGATAATACGTCAGGCGGATATCCCGGGTATCCCCTCCGCCGGTCTTCGTTAGGATCACGAAGGAAAGGTCCAGGCTCTCCCCCGGGGATATGACCGCGCGCCGGACGGGCTGATACATCAGGATATCGCCCGCGGAAGGATATACCGAGAATTCCACCCTTTCGGCGGACACCGGGCACAGGTCCCTCAAACGCAGAGTATACACCCGGTACTCACAGCCGTCGGGATCGTCAGGCATCCCGGAAGCGTACACCATACCGTCGAAAGCGCCGATCGCCGCTCTGCCCGTCTGCTCGCGGAAAAGATCCGCCCTGTCGGCCGCCGGGATCACTCTGAGCCCCTGTCCCTCCACTTTCAGATCGGTGTTGAACAGGGCATAAGCCATCGTCCCGCCCAGCAGAAAGACCAGGATCCAGATGAAGACAGCCGGGCGCCGGAACGCTCCCGGGCCTCTGTCAGCGTCCATTGCCCGTCTCCAGCAGGATCCGGTTCATCTCCTGGATCATCTCAGCGTCCTTCAGGCGGAACTTGAACTCCACCCGTCGGGAAGCGTCCTTGTTCACGGTGTAGCCGTCCGCGTTGTAGATCGGGTCGGAGTAGCTGCGGCCTTTGGCCGTGAGCAGGCCCTGCAGCTTGAGGATCTGCCCGTAGCTCAGGCCCGGCATCTCCAGACAGTACATGGCCACCTGCAGGGCCCTGTTCTGGGACAGGCGCAGATTGGTCAGGTAAGAGCCATCCGTATCCGTATGCCCCTCGATGATGATCTCACCGACGAAATCCGAATACTTATCGCTCATCAGCACCCGCAGGTACACCGGCAGGAACTGATCCAGAAGCGCCTTGCCCTCTCCCTTGATCTCATAGGAATTGGTATCGAAAAACACGGCGCTGTCCAGCATGATATCGCCGGTATCCTTGTCTACCTTCGCGCTCAGACCGGAGTGACTGAGCTCCGTGGACAGGGCCTGGATGATCTCCGTGCGCACGCCCAGAAGGGTGTCGATCCTCTCCTGCTGGCTGGTGAGCAGGAGCTGCATGGCGTTCAGGTCCTTCTCCTGATCGCTGAGCTGGAGCTGAAGGGCCGCCAGTTCCTCCTCCTTGCCCTTGAGAGCGGATTCGGCGTTTTTCAGATCCTCCTCCTGCCGGGTCAGCTGGATCTGGATCTGGGCCAGTTCCTCCTGCTTGCCCATCAGGGTCACGTTCAGGGTCTCCAGTTCCTCTTCCCGCTGCACCAGAGTGATCTGTGCGCGGTCCAGTTCCGCCTGCTGCTCGTTGAGCTGGCGGGTCTTGATCTCCAGCATGTTGTAGTACTGATAAACGCTGTAGCACACAGCCAGGACGAACACCAGGAGCAGGGAAGCCATCATGTCCGAATAAGAGATCCAGTGGGCTCCGGAGTCCCCCCCGCGGCGCCGTCCCCGGCGCGATACCGCCCTGGTGGTCATCAGGCATCCTCCTTTGCGGCAGCGGCGAGGACTTTGTTCAGCTTGTCCAGGCTTTCCTGGATCCCCATCAGGGTCTTCTGGATCTGCGTCAGCTCGTCACCGGAGCCCTTGAGCCCGTTTTCGGCCCTGAGGAGAGTCAGCCGCTCGTCGAGGACCTTCAGGATGCCGCTGATGTTGTCGTCGAAAAGCCCGACGGATCTATTGAGACCCGCGCCGATCCTGGATACGAAGTCCTGCGCGCTGTTTTCCAGCTGACCGGTCACATTGCCGGATAGCTGCGTGATGGCATCCGCCTGCTGCGTCATGGTGCCGACCGCGTGGTTGGACCAGTCCGCGAAATCGCTCATCTCCCGCTGGAGGCCGTCAAGCTGAGTGCGCAGCCGGCCGAGCACGGCGCTCTGGTCCTCCGTGGCCTGCATCATGCCGGTGAGCACCTGACTGCCGTGGTCCAGGAACGCGTCATTGTTGGCCTGGGCCGTATCGATGGTCGCCACGTAATGATCGAACTGCTTCATCATCTGCTCGCTCACCGACTGGATGGAGGCCATCTGGCTCAT
>CADCQZ010000080.1 GCA_902803675.1 uncultured Eubacteriales bacterium | reverse complement strand
TCGGTCACCGCGCGCTGGGCCTTCATGGCCTGCTTGGAGTGCTCCAGGCCCAGGGCCAGCACCATCTGGTTCTTCCACAGGGGCAGGGTGTTCACCAGGGTGGACTGGATGCGTTCCACCAGCAGGGCGTTGTTGTTCTGCAGCAGCCGGATCTGGGGCGCCATCTGCAGGGAGATCTGACGGGTGAGCTTCAGGTCATGGAGCTTCTTCTCGAACCTGTCGCACTGGGCGGCCAGGTCATTGGCCTTCTGGGCGTCCATGGCGTCGCCGCTCTTTTCGGCCGCTTCCTGCAGATCCTTCAGGGTGGTCTCGCGCACTTCCTTCAGGCGCTTCTCGCCGGCGATGATGTACATGGTCAGCTCCCGGAAATACTCCAGGTTCATGTCATAGAGATGATTGAACATCGCCACGTCCTTGAGCAGCTGCACCTGATGGTTCTCCAGGCTGCCCGCGATGGTCTCCACGTTGGCGGAGACATCCTCATACTTGGCCTGCAGGTTGGCGATATGGTTCTTGGCGTTGTAGAACAGGCCCTTGAGGCCGGAGGGCTTCTCGCTGGCCTGCTCGAATCCCTTCAGTTCGCCGATCAGCTTGGTCAGCATGTCGCCCACATCGCCGGTATTGTCCGTCTTCACGTTGGCCAGGACCGAGTCGGAGAAGGAGGAGATCTTCTTCTGGGCTTCGGCGCCGTACATCATCACATGGTCGGGATTGGAAACGTCGATCTGGCTGGCGAATTCCTCGATCTGCTTCATTTCCTCTTCGGTCAGGCCCGCGTCCAGCTGGGCCACCGCTTCGGCGGCGTCGGGGGCCTTGGGCGCCTTGTCCGGGTCATTCAGCTCGTTCAGGGACTCGATGGCCTTTTCGAGGATGGCCTTGTCGGCCGCCTGGGGCGTCAGGGTCAGGACGGGAGCGGTGTGCTTGGGTTCTTCGGCCTGGGCTGCGGCTTCGTTGACGTTGATCTCGTTGTTCTCGCTCATGTTGTTTCCTCCTCAAATGATGAATGGGTCTTTATATGCGATTTAATTGGAACCGGTAGCGGTGGTCTTCTGCTCGGCCTGCGCCGCCTGGGCCGCGGCCTTGAAGCCGCTGTCGATCAGGCCTTCGCTCTTGAGCAGGGTGTCGAGCACTTCGATGTCGGTGGAGATGTCCAGGATATCAGTCTCGTACAGGGTCTCCAGCTGCTTCTGGAACGCGGAATTCACCATGTCCATGCCCTGCTGGATCTGTTCGCGGAGCTTTTCGGCGTCGGCGCTGCGCACGTTCCTCTGATCCATCTGACGGTAGCCGGTCAGCATCTTGAGGGTGGTGGGCAGGTAATAATCCACGCTCCTGCGGATCTTGGCGGCCTTCTCGGGCTCGTCCGCCACGGCCAGGAAGATCTTGTGGAGGGTGTTGTCCAGCTGATTGATCTTGTCGGTCAGGTCCACATCGGTGATGAGGGCGTTCTCCTTGCGGATCTCGCGCATCAGGTCCTGCCCGGCGATGATCATCTGATCGGCTTTTTCATTGCCCGTCTGGGGCACGATCTCCTGGTGCTGGTCGGGAGCGGGCTTGGACACATCCAGCCCCGTGGACATCACGGACACGATCCATCCGATCAGGGCGCTCACGCCCACGCCGATGATGATCCTTCTCAGGCTCCCGATACCGAAGATAAGGAAGAATATGATCAGCGCCGCGGCGCCGCCGATGATGCCGGCTCTGGTCTTCTTGTCAAGGGATGTTTTCCTGCGTTTTGAAGCCATCGTGACCGCCTTTCCGTTCCCCGAAGGAACTCGATTTGCACAGGGCTGATTATATCACGTTTCGATAGGACATTCAATAAGGAAGCTTATTCCACCCGGACGCTCAGGTGACTGCCTCCGGCCTCGGTGATCACCGTGCGGATGTAGTCGGCAAAGGTGCCCCGCTGAGCTTCCCACAGCCTGAAAGCCTTCTCCTGCAGCCACTCATCGCTCCCGGTGAGATCACCGCTGAAATATCCCAGGTTGAAGCGGGCGGAGAACTCGGCCATCAGCTTCATGTCCTCCGGGCTGATATCCGATCCCATGAGAGAGCGGAGGCTTTTGGCCGCGGCGATATCCGTGAACCATTTCCGGCTCATTTCGGAAAAACCTTCCGGCAGATGTTCCGCGCAGAGGGGAGAGACCTCATAGGTCAGCGCCCCGTCATCCTCGAGGCGGATCATCGCGTAGTAATGGGGGAAGAGGCAGAAGGCCCCGGTGGCGGCGTCCACGATGCCGTCTTTCTCCGCGATGTGCTGGACATGCAGATGCCCGGAAAGATGGAGCTTTGAGCCGAATTCGGCTTTGAGGGCCCGCATCGGGTCGTCACCGGCCATCAGATAGTATTTCTTCTCGTATTCGGAATGGGCGATCAGGCTGTG
>CADCQZ010000079.1 GCA_902803675.1 uncultured Eubacteriales bacterium | reverse complement strand
CGGGAGGAGAAAAAGCGCCTGGAGGAGAGCGCGCGGAAAATGGCGGAGCGCGCCGCGGCCGTGAAAAAGGCCCCGTCCCGCATGGGCAACAGCGAGGCCCGGCTCCACACCCGGGAGTGGACGGACTCGGTGCTGCAGCTCAGCCACGCCAAAAGGACGATCCAGAACCGGATCGATCACCTGGAGGTGAAGGAAAAACCCCGGAAAATGCCGGAGATCAAAATGGCCCTGGGCGTCGATCATCCCGTCGGGGCGAAAACGGCGCTGGAGGCTCGGATCGACCGCCTGGCCGCCGGCGGGCAGACCCTGTTGGAAAACACCCTCCTTACGCTTCCCACGGGGAGCCGCACCGCTCTCGTCGGCCCCAACGGCTGCGGGAAGACCACCCTTTTGAACGTGCTCGGCGGGGATATCCCCGGGGCCGTGACGTTTGAGGGCCGGGTCCGCTTCAATCCCGCCGTGCGCGCGGGCTGGTTCGATCAGCACCACGACCGGGCCCTCGCGGCGGACAGGACGATCCTTGAGAACGTGATGAGAGAGTCCGTCCATCCCGAGAGCATGGCGCGCACCGTGCTGGCCCGCCTGGGCTTCAGGCGGGACGACGTGTTCAAGCCCGTGAGCGCTCTGTCCGGCGGGGAGCGCGCCCGGACCGCTCTGGCCCGGCTGCTCCTGATGGACCTGAACCTGCTCATCCTGGACGAGCCCACCAACCACCTGGACCTGTTCACCCTGGAGGAGCTGGAGCGCCTTCTTTCGGATTACGGCGGCACGCTCCTGTTCGTGAGCCACGACGAGGAGTTCGTGCGCAAGGCCGCGACGCGCCGCGTCCGGTTCGAAGACCGGGCCCTTAAGACCGACGGGGGCGGCGCGGCCGCGGCGAAAACGGAGGAAGACAGGCAGACGGAAGATATAAAAATGGAGATCACCCGGCTGGAGATGCGTCTGGCGGCCCTGGCGGCCCGCCTGTCCGCGCCGAAAAAGGGCGACAGGCCCGATCAGCTCCAGGCGGAATACCTGCTCCTGGCGGAGCGGCTCCGGAGCCTGAAGGCGCCGCAGGGCAGGTGAGGGCGCCGGGCCGAAAAACTTGACCGCCGGGAAAAGGGCAAGTATAATGTGCCCATCCCGAGCACAGTGACCGGAACGGAGTTGTGAACATGAAAAAGCTCTCAGCGATCCTCATCGTCCTTATGATCCTCCTTAACGCCCTCCCCGCCTGTTCGGAGATCTTTCTCGAGCCGGTCCCGGAGGACTGGGCGGACAGGGAGACCCTGACCATCATCGCCTTCAAGGTGGGCCGCAGCGACGCCATGCTCTTAAGGTGCGGGGGGGAGGACATGCTGGTGGACGGAGGCTACAACGCCTTCCGCGTCTCCCTGGCCGAAGCGCTCCGGGATATGGACATCAGTCACGTGAAGGTCATGTTCAACACCCATCCCCATGACGACCACATCGAGGGCTTCATCTACCTGCTGGACCACGGCTTCACCGCCGACGAGGCCATGTCCCCCTTCCCGAAGGACTACCGTGACAAGTACGAATTCCAGCAGAAGTTCGTGCGCAGGCTGGACAAGGCCCAGATCCCCTACCACCAGGTGGCCGACGGGGATACCTTCACCCTGGGGGACGCGCAGGTGACCGTGCTGAGAAGGGACAGCGGCACCGTGAACGATCAGAGCGCGGTGCTGAGCATCCGCTTCGGGGAGAGCACCGCCCTGCTCACGGCGGACATCGCCGGAGGCACCCAGCACTATCTGGCGGACGGCGATCCCGCCCGCATCAAGGCGGACGTGCTCAAGGCGCCCCACCACGGCATCAACGCCATGGTGTCCGAATTCCTGACCGCGGTGGATCCGGGGTTCATCCTGGGCGCGTGCTATGAAAAGGACGCCAATGCCCTGATCGTCCAGGCCCGCCACCGGGACATCCCCCTGTACTGCGCCGGCCAGGGCCGGGTCACTCTGGTGACCGACGGCACCGACTGGTATATCTGGCAGCAGAAAAAGGAGTTTTGACAGGATTTACCGTCTTTTCAATCCCGCGAATTGTGATATAATATAAGTTACGCGGCCTGAGCCGCGAAGTAAGGAGCATTATCATTATGGCCAATCTCGCAGTATTGACTTCCGGCGGCGACAGCCCCGGCATGAACGCCGCCATATCCACCGTCGCCCGGTGCGCCGCCCGCAAGGGGATGAAACTGATCGGCATCAAGCGCGGCTATAACGGCCTGCTGGGCCGCAGCGCCAACCCCGAGGACGACTATATGATCCTCAACCTGGACACGGAGCTGGACATCGCCGACCGCCCCGGCACCTTCCTGAGGACGGCCCGGTGCCTGGAGTTCCTCGACCCGAAAGAGCGGGAAAAGGGCGCCCGGTTCCTGAAGGCCCTGGACGTGATCGGCCTGGTGGTCATCGGCGGTGACGGCAGCTTCCAGGGCGCCCGGGCGCTGTGCGAGCTGGGCATCCCCTGCGTGGGCATCCCCGGCACCATCGACAACGACCTGGCCTACACCGAAGCCACCCTGGGCTATGACACCGCCGTGAACGTGTGCGCCGACGTGGTCAACGCCATCCGCGCCACCTCCCGTTCCCATGACCGCCCCCATGTGGTGGAAGTGATGGGCCGGCACTGCGGGGACATCGCCCTGATGACCGCCGCCTCCACCGGCAGCGAGATCGTGATCGTGCCAGAGGTGACCTGGGACGTGGACGGCATCGCCGCTCAGCTGAATGCCCATCTGGCCCGGGGCAACACCCGCGCCACCGTGGTGGTGGCCGAGGGCTGCTGGGATTCCATGAGGCCCTTTGATGTTTACGCGTTCCTGAAGCCCTACGGCAAGCACGTGTACGAGGGCGAGCCCATGACCGCCAACCGGCTGGCCAGCGTGCTCAAGCGCAAGTGCGGCGGCGCGGAAGTGCGCTCCACCGTGGTGGGCTACACCCAGAGGGGCTGGAGCCCCACAGCGAGGGACTTCTCCTTCGCCTTCGAGGCCGGCTACATGGCTGTGGAGCTCCTGTCCAACGGCGAGAAGAACGAAGTGATCGGTCTGAGCAACGGCCGCACCTTCCACATGCCCATCGACAAGGCCCTGAGCACCCACCGTTCCTTCAACTACACGCTGTACGACATGATCAACCGCATGTGACAGGACTCGATGCCGCCCGGAAACGGGCGGTTTTTTTGCATTCCGGG
>CADCQZ010000078.1 GCA_902803675.1 uncultured Eubacteriales bacterium | reverse complement strand
TTTTTAAAACGAATTGACTGTCGCTTTTTTCCTTGATCCTCTATCGTTTTCAAGATTCCCCGCGCCGCAAGGCGCTTTGCTATAATAATCGATTGTCCCCCCTTTGTCAACACCGCCCCGCCAAGTTTTTTCGATTTTTTTCGAAATTTCTCGGCGAGGCGAATGTTGAAAAGGGTTTTTGAGATTATCGTTCGGTTATTTACCCAAATGCCAGATCCGGTCGTTGTATTCGGCGATGGTACGGTCCGTGGAGAAGTAACCGGACTGGGCCGTATTGGTCACAGCCATCCTGAACCACTTGTTCGCGTCCCGGTAGTCATTGTTGACACGCCTCTGGGCCATGGAATAGGAACCGAAATCCTTCAGAACGAAATAGTAGTCCCTGAAGATCAGATTGTGGTAGATATCCTGCAGGATCGCGGGGTTATCCGGGCAGAGCGTGCCGTCGATGATCTGGGTGAGAGCCTTGCGCAGTTCGCCGTTGGTCTCGTAAATGCTGATCGGGCTGTAGCTGCCTTCCCGCCGCATGGTCTCCACCGTGTCGGTGCGCATGCCGAAGATATAGATGTTGTCGATCCCTACCCGGTCGCAGATCTCGACGTTCGCGCCGTCCATCGTGCCCATGGTGACAGCGCCGTTCATCATGAACTTCATGTTGCCCGTACCGCTGGCTTCAAGGCCCGCGGTGGACAGCTGCTCGCTCAGGTCCGTCGCGGGGATCAGATATTCCGCCGCGGTGACGCTGTAATTCTCAAGGAAGACCACCTTGAGCATCTGCCGCGCCCGGGGATGACGGTCGATCATCTTGCTGATGGCGATCAGCATGCGGATGATCTGCTTGGCCATATAGTAGGCCGGGGACGCCTTGGCGCCGAACACGAACAGGCGCGGCTGCATGGTGAAGTCGGGATCGTCCACGATGCGGTTGTAGAGCACCATGATGTGCAGGGCGTTGAGCAGCTGGCGCTTATACTCATGCAGACGCTTGGCCTGGACGTCGAACAGGAAATCGGGATCCACCTCGATCTTCTGATGATCCTGCAGGAACCGGGAGAAGCGGACCTTGTTGTCCCGCTTCACCTGCGCGAACTTCTCGCGGAAGGCGGCGTCGTCCCTGAAAGGCATCAGATCGCTGAGGCGCTCGGGATCCTTGATCCACTTGTCCCCTATCGCTTCGGTGATCAGGTCCTTCAGGCCGGGGTTGGCGCTCATGAGCCAGCGGCGGTGGGTGATGCCGTTGGTGATGGCGGTGAATTTCTCCGGCATGATCTGATAGAAGTCATGGAAAGTGCTGTGCTGGAGGATCTCCCCGTGCAGCTGGCTGACGCCGTTGACGGAATAAGCCATGTCCACGCACAGGTTCGCCATATGGACCATGTCATAAGCGGTGACCGCCATGCCGGCGATCCGGGGATCGCTGCCGTTGTTGTAGATATCCGCCAGGTGCGCGCACTCACGGCGGTTGATCTCCTCCAGGATCATGTAGATCCTGGGCAGGAGGGAACGCATCATCGATTCCGGCCAGCGCTCGAGCGCCTCGGGCATGACGGTGTGGTTGGTATAGGCGACGGTGTTCCTGACGATCCATTCCGCCTCTTCCCAGCCCAGGCCTTCCTCGTCGATCAGCAGGCGCATCAGTTCGGGGATGGCCAGGCCCGGATGCGTGTCATTGATATGGACAGTCATCTTTTCCGGGATCAGATGATACTGCGTGCCGAAGCGACGTTTGAAATCCTTCAGGGCGTACTGCAGCGTGGCGCTGGTGAAGAAATAGTGCTGTTTCAGGCGGAGCTCCTTGCCCTCGTAGTGGTTATCCTCGGGATAGAGCACCTTGCTGATCACGGCCGCCAGTTCCTGCTCCTTCATGGCGCGCACATAGTCGCCGCTGTTGAAGGAAACGAAGTCCAGCTCCTTGGGCGAGCGCGCCCGCCACATGCGCAGGGTGTTCACCGTGGAGCAGTCATACCCGGCTACGGGCATGTCGTAGGGCATGGCCTGGACGGTCTGGTAATCCTTCAGGGTGAAGATGCGGCGCCCGTTCACATCCTCCTCGTCGATATAGCCGCCGAAATGCACCTCGCAGGAGTCCTCGGGTACGGGGACTTCCCACACGTTGCCGTTTTCCAGCCAGTTGTCCGGCACCTCGACCTGCTGCCCGCCGATGATCTTCTGGCGGAACAGGCCGTACTCATAGCGGATGGTGCAGCCCATGGCCGGCAGGGACAGCGTGGACAGGGAGTCCATGAAGCAGGCGGCCAGACGGCCGAGACCGCCGTTGCCCAGGCCGGGTTCCGGTTCTTCCCGCAGGACATCCTCCATGTCGATGTTCAGTTCTTTGAGCGCTTCCTGATAGGTCGACTCGGAGCAGAGGTTGAGCATATTGCAGTGCAGGCTCCTGCCCGTCAAAAACTCCACGGACAGATAATAGAGCCGCTTGCCCTGATAGTGCTCGTCCTGCTGACGGTATTCCACCCATTTCTGCATGATCTGGTCCTTCACCGTGGAAGCGACCGCATAGTAGATCTGATGCTTGGTGGCTTTTTCGAGAGTCTTCCCGTTATAGCGCTGGATCTTTCCGATGATGGATTCTTTGATGGATTCTTTATCGAACTTGGTAGTGGGCATTCGTTCCTCCTTCACGCTCAAAACATGACACAACAGTCGCTATTATAAAGGAAACTCAAAATTATTGCAATTGTTGTTTTTAGACAATTGACTTTCAGTTTGATCTGTGTTAAAATCCCCGTTGGTCAGGCGTGCCAATGTGGCTCAGTCGGTAGAGCAGCGGTTTCGTAAACCGCAGGTCAAGGGTTCGAGTCCCTTCATTGGCTCCAGACGAGGTGTAGCGCAGTTTGGTAGCGCGTTTGGTTCGGGACCAAAAGGTCGTGGGTTC
>CADCQZ010000077.1 GCA_902803675.1 uncultured Eubacteriales bacterium | reverse complement strand
GGCGGTATTCATGAAGGCCCAGTCCCGCACCGCCGCCGCGGCTTCCCGGGCGTAACCTTTTTTCTGGCAGTCCCGGCGGATATGGTAGCCGATCTCGGGCAGCATCCGGCCCCCGATATCCTGCAGGGTGAGGCCGCAGTCCCCGATCATCTCCCCGGTGCCCTTGAGGCACACCGCCCACAGGCCGAAGCCCAGGTCACGGTACCGGCGGCGGTTGCGGTCGATCCAGGAGCGGACCCGGTCCTCATCGAAGGGATAAGGGTAATGGGTCATGATAACGGGATCCATCAGCACCCTTGATAAGGCGGGAAGATCCTCCGGCACCATCTCGCGCAGGAAGAGCCTGGGCGTTTCGAGGATCATGTGCGTCATGTTTCGGATCATCCTTTCAGGTTTTTGAGGGCGTCCGGGTTGTTCCGGACAATGGCGGCCAGCTTTTCACAAGTGTCCATCTCATCGCAGCTCCCGCAGGTGTCCGCCCCTTTTAAGAGGGCGCACTGCCGGATGGGGCACATCCGGTCACAGTAGGGGGTCTTCACACCGTCGATCCGGCAGCCGACGCAGCGGATCATCTCCGGCGTGATCTGAACGCCGTTGAGTTCGGACCACTCTGCGGCCACCTTGACGCGCAGGGCTTCATCGTTGTTCACGGTAGCGGCGCGGGCCTCGCATTTTTCACAGTCGAGACCGCAGAAGGCGATCAGTTTTCTCATGGACGATCCTCCCTGTCAGTTTTCCTCAAGGATCCTCAGGCCTTCCCCGGGGTCCTGCCCCAGGATCTCCTGGACCTTTGAAAAATCATATTTCGCGTGGAGCCGGGCCTGCAGCTTCAGGAACGCCTTTTTGCCGCGCGACCGGATATACATCGCCTGGGCCTTCGCCGCGCCGGCGCCGTCATTGGACGGGACATAGAAGCCTTTTTCACATTTCTCCAGCTCATCGCACGCCCAGCACCCGTCGATGCCCTTTTCCCGGCAGCAGGCCGCGTTGGGGCACTGCCCGTCAGGCTGCTCTTTGGCGAAGGAACAGGTGTTGTACTCCGTGCGGCAGGACCCGCACCAGGCGCCCAGGAAGCAGTGCGCGCAGGAAAGGCCGCAGAAAGCAACGGGATCCGCGCCTTTGCGGGCATCGGCGCACAGCCTGTTCTTGATGCGGCGCATGGCCTCAACGTGCATGATCCAGTGCCGGCTCAAGGGCATGCGTATCAGGCCCAGCACGTCCTTAACGCACCAGTAGGGGATCAGCCAGGCCGCGCTCTCATCCTCGCTCACGCAGCCGGTATGGCGGAGCTTTTCCGCCGTATCCGCCCCGAACCGGCGCTTAAGATCGGAAAATGTGAGGCCCCTGAGGAGCTCATCGGTGACGCTCTTCACCCGTTGAGCGTAGCGGTACAGCTCCTTCACGTTGAGCTTATGGGAGAAGGCCGCGACAGCGTCCCCGGCAAGCTCGTTGCCGGTGGTGATGATCGGCGAGCCCACCGCGCCCAAAAAATCTTCCCGGAACAGCACCTGCTCATCCCCCGCGATCATCTCGTGGGCCACGATGTCCTCGATGCGGAAGATGTGCCAAACGGAGTAGGCCAGGGTCTTTGAGTGATAGCCCGCCGCCCCTTTGAACGGCATCGCCCAAAAGGCCTCGGGCGGATAGGTATCCACGATCTGCCCGATCTGCCCGAACACGCTCGCGCGCAGCTCCAGGAGCTTTTCCATCCCCTCATCGAAGGTGGCTTTCTTTGAGATCAGGGCCTGCATATCCCTGTTCATGTCGGACCAGGTCTTATCCACGGCGGTCTCCTTTCTTTAAGCGCGTCAGCCGATCACCTGATAGCGCAGCTGCAGGTAGGAATCCCTGAGGGGACGGGCCTCCAGCAGCTTCAGCACGCCCAGGCGGGACAGCTCTTCATCCGTCCTGAGGGAGAGCCCGTCGATCAGGGTGGGCGTGTCTTGGCCGCCGACCAGCGCCGGCGCGACGATCACGTTCACATAGTCCAGCAGTTTTTCCCTCAGGAAGAGGGCGTTCACCGTGCCGCCGGACTGCACCGTCAGCCTTTCGCAGCCGAACCGGGACTTGAGCTCAGTCAGCGCGCCGCCCAGATCCGGCTTTTCCTGATAGATGATGTGCAGAT
>CADCQZ010000076.1 GCA_902803675.1 uncultured Eubacteriales bacterium | reverse complement strand
GGGATACAGCCGAAGCCGCATCGGGAAATGGATCGCCGACGGGGCGGTATGCGTCAACGGCAGGGCGGTCACGAAAACATCCTACCGGACGGAGAGCGGCGACAGGATCGTGATCCTGGTGCCGGAGACCGTATCCGGTGCCGCCGAACCGGAGGACATCCCCCTGGAGATCCTGTACGAGGATGACAGCCTCGCCGTGATCGTGAAGCCTTCCGGCATGGTGGTGCATCCCGCGGCCGGGAATCCCGACCACACCCTGGTCAATTCCCTGTTGTTCCATCTGTCCGGCCTGTCGGGCATCGGGGGTGAGATGCGGCCCGGCATCGTCCACCGTCTGGACAAGGATACCAGCGGCGTGATGCTCGTGGCCAAAAACGACGCGGCCCATGTTTTCCTGGCCGAGCAGCTGGCCGAAAGGAAGATCGAAAAGCACTACCGGGCCGTGGTGCAGGGGAAAATGCCCCAGATGTCGGGCGTGATCGACAAACCGATCGCCCGCTCGAAGACGGACCGGAAGAAGATGGCCGTGGATCCCATGGGTAAAGAGGCGGTCACGGAGTGGACCGTGATCGGGGAGCGGGGGCATGACAGCTTCCTGGACGTGCATATCCTGACCGGCAGGACCCATCAGATCCGCGTCCACATGCAGTCGATCGGCCATCCGGTCCTGGGCGATCCCATCTACGGGAAAGGGACTTTGAACAGAGCCTCCAGGCTGATGCTTCACGCTTTTTCCCTGTCATTCACCCATCCGGTCACGCGCGAGAGAATGTTTTTCACGGCTCCCTGTCCATTTTGAGAGGTGTTCATGGCGAAGATCCAGCTGATACAGAAACTCATCGACGACGGCTTTTTCGACACGGTCCGGGAAGCGGAAGCGTATCTGATGGCCGGCCAGATCCTGGTGGACGGGACGAAAGTGACAAAAAACGTCAAAGTGCCCGGCGACTGCACCGTCACGGTGGTATCTCCTCCCTACAGCGGCAAAGGCGGGCTGAAGCTCGAACACGCCCTGAAAGCTCTCGACGTATCGGTGGAGGGTAAGGTGTGCGTCGACGCGGGGGCTTCCACCGGCGGCTTTACCGACTGCCTTTTAAAGAAAGGGGCGCGCCTGGTCTATGCCGTGGACGTGGGATACGGACAGCTGGCGGGATCTCTCAGGCAGGACAGGCGGGTCGTCAACCTGGAGAGGACGAATATCTCAAAGCCGGAACTGACCGCCCTGGATCCGAGGCCCGAGGTGGGCTCCATCGACGTGAGCTATCTGTCCCTTAAAAAAGCCGTGCCCTATTTCAGGGCGATCCTCCATGATGAGGGAGATCTGGTGTGCCTTGTGAAACCCCTGTTCGAGATCGACGATCCTGTCGCCCGGCGCACCGGCCTCATCGCTCCGGACGCGTACCGGCCCATCCTGAAGGATCTCGGCGCGCATTTTCAATCCGACGGGGCATGCTGCGGAGGGATCACCTACAGCCCGGTCACGGGCAACAAGGGGACGATCGAGTTTTTTATGCGTCTCAGGCTGGGCGGCGGAAGCGTGATGCCGGAGGATGAAATGGACCGGGAGATCACTTTGGCCGTGGAACAGGCGCTGGCGCTGGACCCGTACAGGAAGGGTCAGGAGGGAATGAATGTCAGGATTTGACGTGGTGGTCGTCGGCGCCGGGCACGCGGGCTGCGAGGCCGCGCTGGCATGCGCGCGCCTGGGGCTTGAGACACTGCTCATGACGCTCAATATCGAAAGCATCGCCCTGATGCCCTGCAATCCGTCTGTCGGCGGCACGGGAAAGGGACAGCTGGTACGGGAGATCGACGCTCTGGGCGGGCAGATGGGCCTCACGGCCGATCAGGTCACCCTGCAGAGCAGGACGCTCAACCTTTCAAAAGGGCCGGCCGTGCATTCCCTCAGGGCACAGACCGATAAACGCGCTTACCAGAGCTGCATGACGCGGGTGCTCTTTTCCCAGGAGCATCTTTTGATCCGGCAGGGCGAGGTCATGGCCGTCGAAACAAAAAACGGAGCGGTGACCGCCGTGCGTCTGGTGGGAGGGGAGACGATCCCCTGCCGGGCCGCGGTGATCTGTACGGGCGTATACCTGAAAAGCCGGATCATCATCGGTGAAGACGCTCATGACGGCGGCCCTCAGGGGCTGATGCCCGCCAATGAGCTGTCCAGATGTTTAAAGGATCTGGGGTTTGATCTGAGGCG
The DNA here is from genome assembly GCA_902803675.1 of uncultured Eubacteriales bacterium. The sequence continues at coordinate 11,254 of CADCQZ010000076.1, read as the reverse complement.
GTACAAGACCGGCACTCCGGCCCGGGTGGACGGACGCACCATCGATTTTGACGCGCTGGAAGTGCAGCTGGGAGACGAGCCCGCCAGGCCCTTTTCCTATCTTACCGACGGGAAGATCGTCAATCGGCTGCCCTGCTACCTGACCTGGACCAACGAGGAGACCCACCGGATCATCCGGGAGAACCTTGACCGCGCGCCCATGTTCACCGGCGCGATCACCGGCGTCGGGGCCCGGTACTGCCCTTCGATCGAGACCAAGATCGTCCGCTTTGCCGATAAGGATCGTCACCAGCTGTTCATCGAGCCGGAAGGGATGGATCACCCGGAATGGTATATCCAGGGAATGTCCACCTCCATGCCTCAGGATGTCCAGTGGGCGATGTACCGATCGATCCGGGGCCTGGAACACTGCGTCATCACCCGGTTCGCCTATGCCATCGAGTACGACTGCATCGATTCTCTCACACTGAAGAACACCCTGGGTGCCCGGGATATCGGCGGGCTGTATTTCGCGGGACAGATCAACGGCACCAGCGGTTATGAGGAGGCGGCCGCTCAGGGGATCGCCGCCGGCATCAACGCGGCAAGGTATATCCTGGAGAAGCCCCCTGTGATCTTCACCCGGGATACGTCCTATATCGGCGTGATGATCGACGACCTGACCACCAAGGGCACGGACGAGCCCTACAGGATGATGACCAGCCGGGCGGAATACAGGCTGTCCATCCGGCAGGACAGCGCGGACCTGCGCTTGACGGGCATCGGCTATGAGATCGGCCTTGCCGGCGGGGAAAGGATGCGCCGGGCCGAACGGAAAGCGGCACAGGTCGACAGGCTCGTGGGCATGCTCCGTGACTCCGGAGATGACGAGCGGATCAGAAAGCCCGGGTGCCATGTCGAGATGCCTGAGGACGCGGGCTTTGACTCGGCGGCGGTGGAGGAAGCGGAGTACCGGATCAAATACGAAGGGTATCTGACCCGGGAAAGAGCGATGATATCGAAAATGAGAGCGATGGAGGATCACGCCCTGCCCCAGGACGCTCCCTATATGGAAATGGACGCTCTGAGGCTCGAGGCCAGGCAGAAACTCGCCGCTCAAAGGCCGGAAACACTGGGCCGCGCATCCAGGATCCCCGGCGTGTCCCCGGCGGATATATCGGTGCTGACGGTCTGGCTCATGAACAACAGAAAAACCGATAACGACAGTAACGGAGGTGGCTTGCGATGAAGGAACTTAAGGAAGCGATCATGAAATGGGGTACCGTTCCGTGCGACGGTGTCGTGAAGGTGGACAATTTCCTCAACCACCGGATAGACAGCGGGCTCATGATGCGGATGGGGAAGGAACTGGCGGACGCTTTCCGCATGCAGAGCCCCGACCTGGTGCTGACCGTGGAGGCCAGCGGGATCGCTCTTGCTCTGGCGGCCGCCGTGGCCCTGGGGGAGATACCGGTGGTTTTCGCCAAAAAAGGCGCGACGCTGGTGCAGAACGATGACGTGGCCGAAACCAGGATCTTTTCCTTCACCAGGCAGCAGGAAGTGGCCATCCGGGTGGAAAAGGACTATCTCCCGGAAGGATCCAGGGTGCTGATCGTGGATGATTTCCTGGCGGACGGGAACGCTGTCCGCGGCATGATGGCCCTGTGCCGGCAGCAGAAATGCGAGGTCTGCGGTATCGGTATCGCGGTGGAAAAAGGATTCCAGAAGGGCGGGAGATACTTGAGGGAACAGGGCCTCAAGGTGGTCAGCCTGGCGATCATCGATGACATCTCGGGCGGCAAGGTCACGATCCGGTAAGGCGCGGCCGAAAGGGCCGGCGTACAGCGCAACAAAGATTTGCTGAAAGTATTAAATTTATCGATAAGGGTAGTCAAAACGGCATATTTGAAGTATCTTATTATGGGTTAGTTTGATGCCTTCTTTAAACAGTGATCCATAATACGGAATGGAGGCTTGATTCATGGACATGAGTCTTCGGCACCTGAAACAAACTGTGAAAGCCGGCACACAGGAGAGGATCGACCGTCAGCACGCGGCGCAAAAATCCACCGCGCGGGAGTGGATCGATATCCTGTTCGATGCCGGCTCCTTCGTGGAAACGGACACGCTTCGTAAGGACAGCCATGTCGTCGCCGGATTCGGGACCGTCAATATGCGGCCCGTGTGCTGCTTCGCGCAGGACTATACATCCGCCGGCGGCGCGATGACGGTATCCCAGAGCCGGAAGATCGAGAAGATCCTGGATACGGCGGCCCTGAACGGGACCCCGGTCGTGATGATGCTGGACAGCGCCGGTGTCAAGGTCGACGAAGGCGTCCTGGGGATCAGGGCCTATGCCGATATATTCAAAAAGCTCGCCAGGATCAGCGGTGTCTGTCCCATGGTGGCGCTGGTGCTGGGCGAATGCCGCGGCAGCGCCGTGATCATGACACAGCTGAGCGATTTTGTGATCCAGGGGCCCAAAGGCAGGATCGCGCTCCACGGCATTCAGGTGATGAACGCGGCCAAGGACGATGTGTTCGGGCCTGAGACCATGGCGGCACAGGGCGTGTGCTCCGTTGCAGCCGACAGCGACGAGGCCGCCATACGCAAGGCCATCGAGATCCTGGACTATCTGCCCAGCTGCAGCGCGGAAGACGCTTTGGTCAACGACGGGGAGGATCTTAACCGCCTTTTGACGGCTGACGGAAGCGACGCATCCGCCCTGATCGCCGATCTGGCCGACGGCGGCGTGTACCTGGAGACCGGCAAAGGTTTTGGCAGCGCTCTGAGGACGGCCCTGACCCGCATCGGCGGCAGGAGCGTGGGCATCATCGCCTGCGACAGGAACGTTGACGGCGGACGCCTGGATGAGGCTTCCTGCCTGAAAGCGGCCCGTTTCGCGCGGCTGTGCGACTGTTACCATCTGCCCATCATCACGCTGGTGGACTCCGAAGGCGCCGCGGTGCCCGGTATCTCCGGGCAGGGCGGGCTGATCAAAGCCCTGGCGGGCCTGAGCTTCACCCTCGCGGAAGCGACTTCACCGAAGATGTGCGTGATCACCGGAAAGGCTGTAGGCGCATCATACGCGGTGCTCGGCGCTCACGGGGATTACACCCTGGCGTGGGAGAACGCTTTGATCTCACCCATGACGGGCGAGGTGGGCGCGGCGGTCCTGTATGACGGTGACCTGAGCGAGGGCGCCGACAGGGCGGAACTTGAAAAGAAGTATACCGCGGAAATGAGCGCTGTCAACGCGGCGGAGCTGGCGCTGATCGACGAGGCGGTGGAATCCCGCGATACGAGAAAGTACCTGATCGCCGCCCTTGAGATGTATGTATCCAAGCGGGATGCCAATCTGCCCCGTAAGCACGCTGACCAGCCGTAAGGAGGGGATGCAGCTTTGATGGAGAATCTGTCTTTGGGATTGTCAACAGCCCTGATCGGCATGATCGTGGTATTCGCCGGGCTGGTGATCCTGATACTGTGCATCGTCCTGCTCAACAGGGTCAGCGGCCTCCTCGGGAAGAAAAAGAAACACGATCAGGCTCCGCGGCCGGCGGAAAGGCCGGGCGCGCCCGCGCCTGAGAGCAAGCCCCAGGCGCCGGCTTTCGACGGGATCGATCCGGGCGTGATCGCGGCCATATCGGCCGCCGTCGCGTGCATGCTCGACAGCGGTGAGAAAACCGGAGATACGGAAGCGGACGGCTTCATCGTCCGCAGGATCGTCCGTCTCCAGAACGCGCCGGCATGGCAGAAGAGCGGCCGGGAAGAACAGACATACAGCCATATTTGATTTCGGACCTATATAAGGAGGATATACTATGCGTCAGTTCAGTATCACTGTCAACGGAGTCGCTTACGCGGTAGAGGTCGAAGAAGTTTATAACGACGGTGCCGATCAGCCCAAAGCGCCGAAGCAGGCGGCGCCCGCTCCCAAGGCTCCCGTCAAGGCAGCGGCCCCCAAGGCTGTCGCTTCCGGCGAGACCGTCAAGGCTCCCATGCCCGGCACGATCCTGGAGATCAAGGTCTCCGAGGGTGAAAAGGTCAGGAACGGCCAGGTGCTGATGCTGCTGGAGGCCATGAAAATGGAAAACGAGATCGTCAGCCCCAAGGACGGCGAGATCGTGCAGATCCTGACCGCCAAAGGCGCGTCGGTCAATTCCGGAGACGTTCTCTGCGTTCTGAAATAAGTGGATCTGGATCCCGCGGAAAGGAGAATGTTCAGTGCTGGACAGGATCGTTGATACCTTAGGCAGCCTGGCGCGCGGTTCCGGCATCGCCCAGGCCTTTACATCACCGCTCAATCTGGTGATGATACTGATCGCGCTCTTGCTTTTATACCTCGCGATCGTTAAAAAGTTCGAGCCGCTGCTTCTTCTGCCCATCGCGTTCGGCATGCTGCTGACGAACCTGATCGGCGGGGATATTTTCCATGAGGAACTGTTCGCCGGCGGTCACGCCAACTGGAACATCTTCGGCGGCGCTGTGCTTATAGACGCGGATAAACTGATCGCGGATACCGCCGGGTGGACGGTGAACGCCAGCGGCATCATCATGAACGCCGCGGGCAATATCGTGGGCAACTTCATGGCCGCGACGGGGATCACCGGCAATGAGGTGCGGCCGCTGGCCGAGACCATCGCGGAAATGACCAGGTCGGGCCTGAGCACATCGATCGTGCTCAGGGACGCTTTCATGGTGGACGGACAGGTGTTCACCGCTCTGGGCGAGCTGGTGGCTTCCGCGGGACGGAAGATCAACCCGGGCCTGCTGGACTATCTGTACCTGGGCGTGAAGCTCGGTATTTATCCCTGTCTGATCTTCCTGGGCGTCGGCGCCATGACGGATTTCGGGCCCCTGATCGCGAACCCCAAATCCCTTCTGCTGGGCGCGGCGGCGCAGCTGGGCATTTTCCTGACATTCTTCGGCGCGAAGATCTCCGGGCTGTTTTCCAGCGCTCAGGCCGGCGCCATCGGCATCATCGGCGGCGCGGACGGCCCGACGGCTATCTGGCTGACCGGGCTTCTGGCGCCCGAACTGCTGGGCCCGATCGCGGTGGCGGCCTATTCCTATATGGCGCTGGTCCCCGTGATCCAGCCGCCGATCATGCGCGCGCTGACCACGAAGAAAGAGCGCGAGATCGTGATGGAGCAGCTCCGCCCGGTCACCAGGCGGGAGAAGATCATTTTCCCCATCGTGGTCACCATCCTCGTTTCGGCGCTGCTGCCCTCGGCGACGCCCCTGGTGGGCTGCCTGATGCTGGGCAATCTGCTCAAGGAGAGCGGTGTGGCCGACCGGCTGGTGAAGACAGCCAGCAACGAACTGATGAACATCGTCACGATCTTCCTGGGGCTCACGGTCGGCGCGACGGCGACGGCCGGTACCTTCCTGACCTGGCAGACGATCATGATCGTCGCTCTGGGCATCGTCGCCTTCGGCTGCGGGACGGCCGGCGGGGTGCTGCTCGCGAAGCTGATGAACAAGATCACGGGCGGCAAGATCAACCCCCTCATCGGTGCCGCCGGTGTATCCGCCGTACCGATGGCGGCCAGGGTCGCCCAGATGGAAGGCCAGAGAGCCAACCCCAGAAATTTCCTTTTGATGCATGCCATGGGACCGAACGTGGCCGGCGTGATCGGCTCCGCGATCGCGGCGGGCGTACTGCTCAGCATGTTCGGCTGATGAGCCTAAGGAGGTCACTTAAATGCGTAAAGTTTTGATCACTGATACGATCCTGAGGGATGCCCATCAGAGCCAGGCCGCGACGCGCATGCGGCTGGACGAGATGCTGCCTGCCTGCGAGATCCTGGACAGTATCGGCTATTTTTCATTGGAGTGCTGGGGCGGAGCTACCTTTGACAGCTGCCTTCGTTATCTGCATGAGGACCCCTGGGAAAGGCTCCGCAAGCTGAGGAAAGCGCTGCCGAACACGAAACTGCAGATGCTGCTCCGCGGCCAGAATATCCTGGGCTATAAGCATTATGCCGACGATGTGGTGGACTATTTTGTGAAAAAGTCCATCGATAACGGCATCGATATCATCCGTACCTTCGACGCCCTGAACGATCTGCGCAATATGGAGACCGCGGTCAAGGCCACGAAGCAGTACGGCGGTACCGCGGAAGTGGCCATGAGCTATACGATCTCGCCCGTCCACACGGAAGCGTATTTCGTGGAACTGGCCAAGAAGATCGAGGATATGGGCGCGGACATCATCTGCATCAAGGATATGGCGAACCTTCTGCTGCCTTACGCGGCCTACAGTTTGATCACCAAGCTGAAGGCCAATACCAAGCTTCCCATCGTGCTCCATACCCATGACACGACAGGCACGGGCGCCATGACGCTCCTCAAAGCCGTGGAGGCGGGGGTGGATGTTGTGGACACGGCCCTTTCGCCCCTGGGCGGCGGAACTTCCCAGCCCACGACGGAGTCCCTGGTGGCGACGCTGCAGGGCACGGAATACGATACCGGCCTGGATGTCAGGAAGCTGACCAAAGCGGCCGCGCACTTTAAGAAAGTGGCGCAGAGGCTGACGGATGACGGATGGCGTGATCCTGAGAAAGTGCTGAGCACGAACGTGAACACGCTGATGTACCAGGTCCCCGGCGGGATGCTCTCCAACCTGATCGGCCAGCTCAAGCAGGCGGGCAAGATCGAGAAATACGACGAGGTGCTGGCGGAAGTTCCCAAGGTCCGCAAGGACTTCGGCTATCCGCCTCTGGTGACGCCCACTTCCCAGATCGTAGGCACGCAGGCTGTCTGGAATATTATCAGCGGGAAGCGGTATCAGACCGTGACCAAAGAAAGCAAGGCACTGCTTGCCGGCGAGTACGGCAGGCTTCCGGGCCCTGTCGATCCCGAACTGCGCAAAGCCCTGATCGGTGATATGCCTGTCATCGATCACAGGCCGGCGGACGATATCCCCCCCGAACTGGATAAATACCGTCAGGAGACCGCGAAATGGATCCAGCAGGACGAGGACGTGCTTTCCTACGCGCTCTTCCCGCAGGTGGCTACAAAATTCTTTGAGTGGCGCCAGGCCCAGCAGATGAAAGCGGATCCGACGGAGTACAACGCCGAAGACGGCACCATGCCCGTGTGATAAAACATGACCGATCAGTTTCGTTCCACCTATACCCAGATCGACCTGAACGCGATCCGGCATAATATCGGTGTTTTCAGGAGTGAGACACGGTCCCCGTTCATCGCCGTCGTGAAGGCAGATGCGTACGGCCATGGTCTTGTTGAAGTCGCGCGGACCGCTCTTGAAGAAGGCGCCTCGATGCTGGCGGTAGCGGTCCCGGAGGAAGGCGCTGCTCTTCGCTGTGCCGGGATCGATGCGCCGGTGCTGGTCCTGGGCGGGATGAACGCCCGGGAAGCCGCCGCGTCTGTCCGCTGGGGCCTTGCTCAGACCGTCTATACTCCCGGGCATATCTCTCTTCTGGAACAGGCCTGCCTTGAACAGGGAAAAACATGCGCGGTCCACATCAAGGTGGACAGCGGCATGGGCAGGCTGGGGATCCGTTCACCGCAGGAAGCCCGGGAACTGACACAGGCCCTGTCCCGGGCCGGGCATGTTCACGCCGAGGCGGTATTCACCCATTTTTGCGACGCGGATGCCGAAAGCGACAGCTATACGCTCATGCAGGCTTCCCGATTCGAGGAGATCTCCGCGGAGCTTCCCAGGGGCCTGAAGAAGCATATGTCCGCCAGCGCCGCGGCTCTCAAGTATCCCGCGATGCGCGGCGATATGGTGCGTCTCGGGATCGCGATGTACGGCTGCAGTCCCTATCCCGGAGGAGGCTCCGACCTGAAGCCCGCGCTGAAGTGGATCAGCGAGGTGATGCTGGTCAAAACGGTCGATGCGGGGGAATGCATCGGATACGGCTGCACCTATAGAGCGGAAAAGCCCATCAAAGTCGCCACAGTGGCTGTCGGTTACGGGGACGGATATCCCAGGGCCCTGTCCAACAGGGGTCAGGTACTGATCCGCGGAAAGCGCTGCCGGATCATCGGCAATGTGTGCATGGACATGTTCATGGCGGATGTTACGGACATCGACGGTGTACAGGAAGGCGATGAAGCGGTACTGCTGGGCCGGCAGGGCAGTGAGGAGATCACGGCTGACGAGATCGCCGGGATCTGCGGGACGATCTCGTACGAGATCCTGCTGGCGCCGAAAAACAGGGTGCCTCGATATTATATTGATTGATTCCGGGGGAATGCTTTATGCAGGGAAAAACGAAGAAACAGGCGCTGGTCTTCAAGCCCTATCATACGGGAAAGATATGGGACGACAATACCCTCAAACGGGGGCTTCGTCTTTTCGCCATGACTTTCGCTGTCAGCCTGATGTATCTGCTGGTCGCGACAGCGTTGAGCTTTGATATCCCGGTGCTGCGCATCGTCCTGAACCTGCTGCTGATCTTCGCCGTCGTGTCCATGTATTATTTCTCCGGGACCCGTGACGGGTTTGACGATGTGTTCGCCGGCGAGATCGTGCATCAGCATCTTCAGAGCGGGGTCGAAGAGCCGCAGAAAAACAAGGACAGATGCTTCAACAAAGTAAAGGGCGTCGTGACCGGAGCCTGTGCCTGTCTCATTCCTTTCCTGGTGGCCCTCGTGTACGCGCTGCTGGCAAAGAAAGCCGAGTATGTGCTGCAGCCCCTGCCGTCATGGACTTCGCCTTATCTGACCGAAGAGGGGATCGGTGCCGCTCTGTCTTATTACGGGCAGTCCCGTACGCCGGGCGCCGCTGACATCCTGAGGGTGATCGTGAGGGTCATGATACTGCCCTGGGTCAATATCGTGGGAACAGGCAGCGCTTCCAATCTGCTGACGCTTGACAGGCTGACCCCCCTGATCATGCTTCTTCCGATGCTCTCTTACGCCCTTGGGTATCTGCAGGGACCGAAACAGCGCGCGATGATCCATGGCAATATCGCCCGCAGCATCAAGAGACGGAACAGGAAGAATAAAAAGACCATCGTCAGGAAACAAAACGAACCGAAGCAGCTGGTATGAGGATCATCGGAGGAGAAGCGCGCTCAAGGCAGATCGACGCGCCCAAGGGAATGGATACGAGGCCGACCCTTGACCGCGTCAGGGAAACTGTGTTCGACGTGATACAGTTTCAGGTCGCCGGGGCGGATGTATTGGATCTTTTCGCGGGGAGCGGCGCCTACGGCCTGGAAGCGCTCAGCCGGGGCGCGCAGAGCGCTGTGTTCAACGATCACAGCCCTGCGGCACGACGCGTGATCGAAAAGAATATCGATCGTCTCGGTTATCGTGAGAAGGCCGAAACGATCGGGCTTGACGCGCACAAGGCTCTTGACCTGTTAGGGGAAAGGGGCCTTTCTTTTGGCCTCATATTCCTGGATCCGCCCTATCGGATGAGCATGGACAGTGTGCTCAGTAAAATTTTATCCTTGTCATTATTGAGCCAAAATGGTATTGTAATAGCAGAATACAGCGATATCTCTCCGGCTGTGCCCGGAGGAATGACGATCTTCAAGGCCAAAAAAGCGGGCATGACCCATATCGCTTTTATCCGCCTTGGATCGGAGGAAAAGCCATGAGCAAGATCCTGTTTCCCGGAAGTTTTGACCCGCCCACTCTGGGGCATACCGATCTGATCCGCCGTGCCGCAGCCCTCTTTGACGAGGTGGTGGTCGCTGTCCTCGTCAATATCCATAAGGCCGGCCGGTTCACTATTCCGGAACGGGTCAGGATGCTGGAGGCGTGCTGTAAGGATATTCCCAATGTGAGGGTGTTGTCTTACGAAGGTCTTCTGGTGGATCTTGCAGGGAAAGAAAACGTCACGGCTATCCTTCGCGGGGTGCGCTCAGCGGCGGATTTTGATTATGAGCGGGCGATGGCAGCCGTCAACGGCATGCTTTGTCCGGGGCTTGAAACGGTCATGTTCCTGTGCTCGCCGGGGCTGGAAGGCGTTTCATCCAGCACCGTCAGGGAACTTCTGGAATGGGGAAGGCCGGTAAAAGGATTCGTGCCCGATGAGATCATCCCCCTGCTCGGGTGAGATCGATATAAATACTGTCAGGATTTCAACAAAGGAGGAAGGAACCATGTCCGAACCGTTGACCGTGTACGATGTATTGGAAGAGATGCGCAGATTGGCGGACGACGCGAGACCTGTATTCTTTAACAGTTCCAAAGTCGGGATCGAAAAGACCGAACTGTCCAAACTGATCAAACGGATCGAACAGGTGCTGCCTGATGACATCAGAAAAGCGAAGACAGTCCTGGAAACGAGGGATGACATCCTGGAAAAATGCCGTGAGGAATCTGAAAAAGCGCTGAGCACCGCGCAGGCCGACGCGCAGCGTATGGTCAACAACGCCGCCGCGACAGCGGAAAACACCCTGACGAGGGCCAACCAGCAGGCGACGGAACAGCTGGAAGATGCCAAGACCCGCTCCAATGACATGCTGGTCGATGCGGCGAACCGCGCGAATGCCGCGATCGCCGAGGCTCAGCAGCGCTCGTCCGCCATGATCGCGGACGCCGAGGAGAGAGCGAAGCAGATGGTCGCCGACAGCACCATCATGGAAAACGCTCACGCCCAGGCCCAGCAGCTCATCGAGTCCACCCAGCAGCGCCTGAATGAATACTCTCAGCAGATGCACATGAACATGATGGGCATCCTGGAGTCGGCTGAGGGCAACCTCATGGCTCAGGTCGAACAGATGCGTGCCCTGCGCAGCAATATGAACGCTCAGCGCGGCTGATCTTAAAAAGTCATAAAAAAGCAAGGGACACGGCGAAGGTGTCCCTTGTTTATTTGGCGCGCATCGCGGCTGAATACCCGTGAGCGCGGCAGGATCAAATGCTGTCGAAGAAAGGCTTGCCCTCGGGATCCCGCAGGATCATGTGCTCATCGAATTTCAGGAAAGTCGGACGGCTTTCCATGTATTTCATGATCTCGTCCATGCGGACGCTTTCTGAAAAGGAGAGGAGAGTGAAGGCGACCCCATGCCTCCTGGCCCTTCCGGTGCGGCCGATGCGGTGGAGATAGTACTCGTTTTCCTGAGGGAGGTCATAGTTGATCACGGCCTCGACGTCAAAAACATCGATGCCCCGCGCAGCCACATCCGTGCAGACCAGGATGGGGAAGCGGCCCTTCTTGAAATCGGCCATGATGCGGCTGCGCTTGCTCTGGGGTATATCACCGTGGAGCGCTTCGGACTGGTACCCCTGCTTGACCAGGTGATCGTTGAGCCTGCGCGCCATATCTTTGGTGTTGGTGAAG
>CADCQZ010000075.1 GCA_902803675.1 uncultured Eubacteriales bacterium | reverse complement strand
TCCGGCATGAGAATTTCGTCAACACCCTCGGTCGTCTGCTGGAGCTGGGGGCGCTCCCGGTCATCAATGAGAACGACACCGTGGTCACCGAGGAGATCGCCGTGGGGGACAATGACACCCTGGGCGCTCTGGTGGCGGTGAGCGTGAAGGCTGACCTGATGGTGATCCTGTCGGATATCGACGGGCTCTACACCGCCGATCCCCGGACGGATCCCGGGGCCCGGCTGATCCCGGAAGTGACGGAACTGACGGACACGATCCTCGCGTCGGCGGGGGGCAGTGTCTCGGGCCTGGGCACCGGCGGGATGGCCACCAAGCTCACCGCGGCAGCCCTGTGCATGAAGGCCGGGTGTGATATGGTCATCGTGAACGGCGCGCGGCCCAAAGTGATCTATGACGCGGTGGAAGGCCTTCCGGCCGGCACCCGCTTTATCGGGAGGAAAGAGCAATGACAGCTACTCTTAACATCCTGCGCCGGGCGAAGGAAGCGGCGCCCCTGCTGGCGGCCGCCCCGTCCGAGGTGAAAAACAGGGCGCTTGAAAACATCGCCTCGCGTTTGATCGGCGGGATGGGCGCCATCCTTGAGGCCAATGAGACCGATGTGTCGGCCGCGTCCGCGCGCCTCGGGCCCGTGATGACCGACCGGCTGAAGCTGACGGAGGCCCGGATCCGCGCCATGGCGGACGGGATACTGTCGGTCCGCGGCCTTGAGGATCCCGTGGGCCGGGTGATCGAGCGCACGGTGCGCCCCAACGGCCTTCGGATCGAGAAGGTATCCGTGCCCCTGGGAGTGATCGGGATCATCTACGAGAGCCGGCCGAACGTCACCTCGGACGCCGCGGCCCTGGCCCTCAAATCGGGCAACGCGGCGGTGCTCAGGGGCGGGCGGGACGCCTTCCGTTCCAATGCCGCCATCGTCAGGGCCATCCGTCTGGGGCTTCAGGATACAGGCCTGCCCCCGGACCTGGTGGGCTTCGTGGAGGACACGGCCCGCTCCAGCGCGGTGGAGATGATGGAGGCGGCGGGCCTCATCGATCTGCTGATCCCCCGGGGCGGGGCAGGCCTCATCAGGACCTGCGTGGAGAACGCCAAGGTGCCCTGCATCCAGACGGGCACCGGCATCTGCCATATCTATGTGGACGCGGCGGCGGATCTTGACATGGCCCTCGATATCGTGGAGAACGCCAAAACGAGCCGGCCGTCGGTGTGCAACGCCGAGGAGGTCCTGCTGGTGCATACGGACGCGGCGGAAACTTTCCTGCCCCGCCTGAAGGCCCGCCTTGTGGACGACCGGGCCGCCCGGGGCCTTGCGCCGGTGGAGCTGCGCCTGGATGAGCGCGCCGCGGGGATCATCCCGGGCACGCCCGCCGGGCCGGAGGATTTCGACACGGAGTTCCTGGATTATATCCTGGCTGTGGCTGTGGTGCCCGGTGTCGAGGCGGCCATCGACCATATCGCCCGCCACTCCACCGGGCATTCGGACGCGATCATCACGGCGGATGACGCCGCGGCGGAGAGATTCGTCCGGGGAGTGGATTCCGCGGCGGTGTATGTGAACGCGTCCACCCGGTTCACCGACGGGGGCGAGTTCGGCCTGGGGTGCGAGATGGGCATCTCCACCCAGAAGCTCCATGCCCGCGGACCCATGGGCCTGAGGGAACTGAACGCGTACAAATACGTCGTCCGCGGCAGCGGACAGACAAGGTGAGGTGGCTTATGGACAGGATCGGATTTATCGGCTGCGGCAATATGGGCGGCGCCCTGGCGGCGGTAGCGGCCAAGAAAGCCGGCGGGGACCGGGTGTTCACCGCGGACCTGGACGAGGGCAAATTAAAGGCCCATCAGAAGGCCCACGGCACCGTGCCCTCCACGGTATCCGAGATCGCCGAGAAATGTGACATGATCTTCCTGGGAGTGAAGCCCCAGATGATGAAGGATACCCTGGACGGTATCCGCGATATCCTCTCGGCCCGGCAGGACCGGTTCGTGGTGGTCACCATGGCGGCCGGCCTCACAGCGGGCACTATCTCCTCCTGGCTGAACGAATGCCCCGTGATCCGCGTGATGCCCAATCTCCCCGCGGCGGTGGGGAAGGGCGCGCTTCTCTATTGGCCCGGTGAGGGCGTCACCGCCGATGAAGAGGCGGCCTTTAAAGATCTGATGGCGCCCGGCGGCCTGGTGATGAAGCTGCCGGAGAACAGGATCGACGCCGCCAGCGCGGTGGCCGGCTGCGGCCCCGCGTATCTGTGCCTGTTTATCGAGGCGATGATCGACGGCGGCGTCCGCTGCGGCCTGTCCAGGGAGCAGAGCGCGCGCCTTGCGCTTCAGATGGTGGACGGCACCGCGGCTTATCTGAAGGAGACGGGGAAGGACCCGGCCGTCCTGCGGGGCGAGGTCTGCTCCCCGGCCGGCAGCACCATCGAGGGCGTGGCGGCCCTGGAGGAGCGCGCCGTACGCTATGCCGTGATCGACGCGGTCACCGCGTCCTATGTCAAGTCGGTGGAGATGAAAAAATCCGGTTCCTGACAGACCCGTGACTGACCCCCACGCGGGAACGGGGCGGAAAGGATCTTATGACTCAGCGGGAACAGGCTCCCGGGGCGGGGGCCGTGCTCAAAGTATTCCTGGCCTCGGTGTGCTTCAGTACCGGCGGCCTGTTCATCAAGCTGATCCCCTGGTCGGCCCTGGCACTGAACGGCGCCAGGAACCTGATCGGTGCCGCGGTGATCGGTGTGTATCTGCTCATAAGGCGGCACCGTTTGGTGTTCAGCCGCCCGGTGTTCATCGGCGCGGCGGCGATGATCGGCGTCACTACGCTGTTCGCCCTGGCCAATAAAATGACCACGGCGGCCAATGCCATCGTGCTCCAGTTCACCGCGCCGGTGTTCGTGATCCTTTTGATGGCCCTGATCTACCATGTCAGGCCCACGCGCATCGACGTGGTCACCTGTGCCGCCGTGTTCCTGGGAGTGTGCCTGTTCTTTATCGACGGGCTGCGGGCCGGCAGCTTCACGGGCGACCTTCTGGCGCTCATATCCGGCGTCTGCTACGCCGGGGTGTTCATGATGAACACGGGGAAGAGGGCGGATGCCCTGAGCAGCTGCTTTCTGGGCCAGCTGGCGGCCGGGATCATCCTCACGCCCCTGTGCGCTTCGGAGACGGACTTTTCCGCTCCCGTGCTCCTGGCGGTACTGGCTCTGGGCGCGGTGCAGGTGGGCGGCGCCTACATCCTCTTTTCCGAGGGCATCAAAAGGACGCCCCCGGTCACGGCCAGTCTGATCACCGGTCTGGAGCCCATCCTGAATCCCCTGTGGGTCGCCCTGTTTTACGGGGAGAAGGTGTCGGCTCTCTCCGCCGTGGGAGGCGTGATCGTGGTGGGAAGCATCGTCGTGTACAACGTGCTGCTGGCAAAGCGAGGCAGCCGGGCCTGATCTTTTGATCGGCGTGGAACAAACATCGCCGATCCCGCGTTATATTACCGGAGCCTCCGGAAGGGGCCCGGATCAATGAAAGGATGAGTGAGAAAAATGAGGAAACTGATCGCTGTCGTACTGATCGCCATGATGCTGTTCACCTGCTCCGCTCTGGCGGAGAACACACTGGGGGGCTGGACCCTGTCCGAATCCATCGAGCTCACGGAGGAGAAGACCGCGCTGTTCGATAAAGGCATGGAAGGGCTCCTGGGCGTGGATTACGTGCCCCTGGCCTACCTGGGCTCCCAGGTGGTGGCCGGCAGGAACCACTGCTTCCTGTGCAGGGCCACGGTGGTCTATCCCGGTGCTCAGAGCGTCCTGGCGCTGGTGTACCTGTATGAGGACCTGTCCGGCGAGGTGAGCGTTACGGATATCCTGCCCTTCGACATCGGCGAGATGCCCTTTGAGGACGCGGATGCGGAGGAGTTCACCACCGGTCCGTCCGTGCCCTGACCACGCATGTCTTTTTCATCAAAGGGGGCTGTCACAGGCCCTCTTTTATTGTATAATCATATCATCGTGAGCATGGATTATCGTTTGATATCGGAGGGACAGGATGGAGTATCTGGATCTGAGCGGGATCTGGGAAATGAGCTTGACTTCGGACCGGGGCGGCCGGCCGCCGGTAAAGTATGATGACGTGATCCGCCTGCCGGACACCACGTCCCGTGCCCAGAAGGGACACAAGAGCGGGGAACGCTTCAGCGGATACCTGACGGATCCCTACGCCTTTGAAGGCTGCCTGTGGGTCCGCCGGGAGGTGGTCGTTCCCGAAAACTGGGAGGGCATGGAGATCACCCTGATGCTGGAAAGGACGAGGCGGACGAGCCTTTTCCTGGATGGTAAACGGATCGGGGCCCAAAACAGCCTGTGCACACCGCACCGCTATGTCCTTCCGGCCCTTTCCCCCGGCCGCCATCAGCTGGAGATCGCGGTGCGCAACACCGGCTATCCCACCCGCGGCGGCCATATGACCTCTCCGGACACCCAGACCAACTGGCTGGGCATCCTGGGCAGGATGGTCCTTGAGGCCCGTCCGCGGGGTCATATCATGGAAGTGAAGGTGCTTTCCTCCACCCGGGCGCAGGAAGTGAGGTTCTTTACGCGCGCCTGTGAGGCGGGGGAGGCGGAATACAGGGTGGATTCCGGGCCCGCGGCGCGGGCGAAGGTCGGCCCCCGGGGCGTGACGCTCTCGTACCGCCCGGCGGCGCCCCTGGATGAGTGGGACGAGTTCAGCCCCGTGACCCACACCCTGGAGGTCACGATGAACGGCGACACCGTCAGCACCGTTTTCGGTGTCAGGCGCGTGGAGACATTCGGCCGCCGGCTCCTGGTCAACGGCCGGGAGACTTTCCTGCGCGGCCGGGTGGACTGCATGCTTTTCCCTGAGACCGGCTACGCCCCGATGGACGAGGAGAGCTGGGCGCGGGTCATGAAGACCGCGAAGGCCTACGGCATCAACCATTACCGTTTCCACACCTGCTGCCCGCCTGAAGCGGCCTTTTCGGCGGCGGATCGTCTGGGCATCTATCTGGAACCGGAACTGCCCTTCTGGGGCACTGTGCCGGA
>CADCQZ010000074.1 GCA_902803675.1 uncultured Eubacteriales bacterium | reverse complement strand
GGGAATGAAATTATTTGCCGTTATTTCCAAATTACGTATCATGTATTGACTTATCCTTTCCTTCCAATTATAATGTCGCCAAATTGAATCAAAGGCAATAGAGGCGCGGGCCTTAAGAGTATCCGGATCGGAGACAGTACAGTCGTTCGTACGGTCAGGTGAAAGGAAGTCCCGCCGAAACACGGGTGTTGTGTACGGAACGTCCGGAGTTGGGATGCAGGCTAAAAGACTGCATACTCCTGCAGGGATGCAGAGGAGCTATTGACTCATCGGAGTTTGAGGCAGTGGTTTCCGGACCGCTGTTTTTATTTTATCCGGCCGGTGGGATCAGCTGTTGCACAGATTCAAAATAAGAAAAAGGAGTGCAAAAACATGATCGACTTTTTAAACTGGCTTGACGGCGTTCTCTGGGGTCTGCCCCTGATAGTCCTGATGGTGGTGACAGGCCTGTACTTTACCGTCCGGTCCGGATTCTTCCAGTTCCGTTACTTTGGCCGTATCTGGCGGCATACGGTTGGTGCTATTTTTCACAGGGAGCGCAGCTCTGAGGGTAAGGAAGGAATGATCAGCCCCTTCCAGGCAATCGTGACTGCCGTCGGAGGCACGGTAGGTTTCGGAAATATTGCCGGCGTCGCGACTGCAGTTGCAGCAGGCGGCCCGGGTGCTGTCTTCTGGATGTGGATGACTGCCGCGCTCGGGATGATCCTCAAGCAGGTTGAGGTTACCCTCGGTCTGTACTATCGCCGGCGCAAGGAGAACGGAGACACCTATGGCGGACCGACCTACTACATGGAGCAGGGGCTCGGCGAGAAACACCGCTGGGGCAAATTGTGGCTGATCCCGGGTGTCATTTTTGCATTGGGTATTTTCTCAACTTTCTTTGTTACGTCTTCCACTCTGACTGCTGCCCAGGTGGTTTCCGGGGCTCTGAATCTCGGAGACATGCACATAGGCTCGCTGACGATCGAGGGAATCATCATCGTAGGTGTGTTCCTGGCCATCCTGACGTACATTATCACGAGCGGAGGAACCCGCGGTGTCGCGAATACTTTCTCGAAGCTTGTTCCCGTGATGAGTGTGGTATACATTCTGATGGGTATAGTGATGATCCTGGTCAACCTTACCCGCGTCCCCGCAGCTCTCGCTTCCATTTTCACCAACGCGTTCACCGGGACTGCTGCCATTGGAGGTTTTGCAGGCTGCGCTGTCAGCCAGATGGTCCGCGTGGGCATGGCCCGCGCCGTGTACTCCAACGAGGCAGGCTGGGGCACCTCTCCTATGATCCACTCCTCCGCCAAGACCATCCACCCTGTGGAGCAGGGTCTTTGGGGTTCCTTTGAAGTTTTCTTCGACACATTCATTATTTGTACCATCACTGCACTTGCCGTTATTCTGAGCGGCGCCTGGACTGACGGTACCAATGGCGGCACGCTCGCTCTCACCGCCTTCGGCCAGGGCTTCGGCACTATCGGCAAGTATTTGCTGGCCATAGTCATGGTCATTTTTACGGTAACGACTTCCGGAGGCTGGTTTACTTATTACCTCGCGATCCTCGAGCACCTTGGCAATGATGATGCGACCTGGAAGAAGATCCTGATGAAGGTCTTTTACGCTACCCGTGCACTGCCCGGCTTGCTCTGGACGATCTACCTTGTCAAGACCAACAACCAGGGCTTCATCTGGACAGTCGTGGACATCACATCCGCCATTCCAACCTTTATTAATGTGGCTGTCATCCTGATACTGTCGGGAGACTATTTCCGTCTGCTGAAAGACTATAAAGCACGGTACATGAATATAGGCACGCCGGACAGCAATGCCGTGCTGTTTTATGAGGACTTACGGAAGTGAAAAGCATTTACTGCAACGCACAGGTGTATACCGGGGAGGATACTCTACGGAATGCATTTCTGGTAGAAGACGGGATCATTTCAGCTGTAGGTACTGATGAGGAGATCCTTGCGCTGGCAGACGCGGAAACCGCCTGCATGGACTTGGGCGGACGCTTTGTGTGTCCGGGCTTCAACGATTCGCATATGCATCTGCTCAATTTCGGACAGTCGCTCAATGCTGCTCAGCTCGCAGATCATACTGAGAGCCTTTCGGACATGCTCTCCTATTTGAAGGAATACGCTG
>CADCQZ010000073.1 GCA_902803675.1 uncultured Eubacteriales bacterium | reverse complement strand
GACGTCAAACCCAAGTATATCAACACATCCGATACGGTCGTGTTCAATAAAAGAAAGGGCGTTTTCGCGGCAAACCTGCTTAAAAAGCAGACGAAATTAAGCAGGATCATCCTGGTGGAAGGATATCTTGACGTCATTTCCCTGACTCAGTACGGGATCGGCGGCGTGGTCGCTACTCTGGGAACGGCCCTGACGATCGAGCAGGTACGGCTCCTCAAAAGATTCGCACCCGAGATATGGCTGGCGTACGACGGAGATGAGGCGGGCCAGCACGCGATCGAACGCGGGATCGGCCTGTGCAGGCAGGAAGATATGGAGGCCAAAGTCCTGTTTTTCCCGGACGGGCAGGATCCCGACGAGTTCATCAGGAGCCACGGGGCGGAGGGATTCAATGCTCTTTCGCCGATCAAAGCCGTTGCCTATCAGCTGATGCGCGTCGAAAAAGAGTGCGATATGGGTTCTGACGACGGGCGGATCGAGTACGCAAAAAAGGCCTCGGCCGTCCTGCGGGTCCTGCGGGATCCCGTGGAACTGGAATACTACCAAAAAAGGATCGCCGAAAAGAGCGGGTTTTCCCTGGAATCGATACGATCGCAGGTCAATGTACAGCCGGGAGCGGATCAGCCTGAAAAGAATCACGTCAGCACACCCTCCAGGGCATCTGTCAGCGACGCGCTCCGGTCGGAAAAGATCCTTTTTGCCCTTCTGGCGATGGGCCTGCTGCCGGGGGGGACGATCAAACCGGATGACCTTGATCATCCCGTCCTGGTGAGAGCGGCCGGTGAGATACTGAACGGAAAAACGCTGGATGAAGTACTGAACGAGACCGATCTCGACGCGGAAAAGCAGCTCCTGACCGAAACGGCCGCGATACTGACCAGCGATGAACTGGATGATCCTTCCCGTACGGCGGACGAGTGCCTCAGGATCCTGAACGGAGAAAAGCTGAAAAAAGAATTATCAGAATATAAAAACAAACTTCAGCAGGAAAATGATGAAAGTACAAGAAAATACTTATTGGGAAAGATAACGGAACTGAGACGCCTGATATCCAATCCCGACCATCGTTAAGGAGGATATATGGAAGATAAAAGCATCAGCAAATTCAATCAAAAAATCGAGGAATTACTTGAACTGGCAAAGGCGAAGAATTCTCTGACTTATGAGGAGATCATCAACAGCCTTTCCAAGATGGATATAGATCCGGATCAGTTCGATAATGTTTTGGATGAGCTGGAGAAAAAAGGCATCGCGATCATCAAGGACAATCAGATCATGGACGTCCCCGACAGCCTCCCGGAGCCCATGAAAGAGGACGATGATCTTTCCATACCGGAAGGCGTGAGCATTGACGATCCTGTCAGGATGTACCTGAAGGATATCGGCCGTGTGCCGCTCCTGACCGCGAACGAGGAGATCGACCTGGCTCAGCGGATGGAACAGGGGGATACGGAAGCCAAGAAACAATTGGTCGAAGCCAATCTGCGGCTGGTGGTGTCGATCGCGAAACGGTACGTCGGGCGCGGGATGCTTTTTCTTGATCTGATCCAGGAAGGGAATCTGGGCCTGATCAAAGCGGTAGACAAATTCGATTACCGCAAAGGGTACAAGTTTTCGACCTACGCCACCTGGTGGATACGTCAGGCGATCACAAGAGCGATCGCCGACCAGGCCCGCACGATCCGCATCCCCGTGCACATGGTCGAAACGATCAATAAGCTGGTAAGGGTATCCAGACAGCTCCTTCAGGAATACGGCAGGGAGCCTACTCCGGCGGAGATCGCCAAAGCCATGGGGTTAAGTGAGAACAAGGTCCGTGAGATCATGAAGATCGCGCAGGAACCGGTCTCGCTGGAGACGCCGATAGGGGAGGAAGAGGACAGCCACCTGGGCGATTTTATCGAGGACGAAGCTGCGCCCGCCCCCGCGGAAGCTGCCTCCCACGCCCTGATGAAGGAACAGCTCCTGGAGGTCCTGGATACACTGACGCCCCGGGAAGAAAAGGTCCTGCGCCTGAGATTTGGCCTGGATGACGGGCATCAGCGTACTTTGGAGGAAGTGGGGAAGGAATTCAAGGTGACCCGTGAGAGGATCAGGCAGATCGAAGCGAAAGCGCTTCGGAAACTCCGCCATCCGAGCAGAAGCAAGAAACTTCGTGACTATCTGGATTGATGACTGAAAAAAACGTCGGAACTGAAACGAGACTGGCTGAACTGGTCAAAGCGTGCCCCGAATGTGATATCATCGCGGATATCGGTACGGATCACGGAAAAACCGCGCTGAAGCTGATCGACAGTCATAAGTGCCGTCATGTGATCGCTACCGATATCAGCCGCGTTTCCCTTGAAAAGGCGGAATCGCTTTTCAGGAAACAGGGAAGGGGAGACTGCGCAACATTCCTTCCTGGTGACGGTCTTCAGCCGATCCTGGAGAATGCATCGGTCGGGGCGGCGGTCATCAGCGGGATCGGCGGAGAAACGATCTCCGGGTTTTTGAGGCGGGATCTTCCTCTTGCTGTGATACCGGAATTGATCATATCTCCGCAGACCGATGTACCGCTGGTCAGAAAGACCCTTTATGGCTGCGGCTATCACATCACAAGGGAGAGGGTCATAGAATCCAAAAGGAGGTTTTATCATATCATCAACGCCCAAACGGGTGTTAGACCGATGCCCGATGAGGAAGAGATCGCGTTCGGCAATGTGGAGCCCTATACGGACGCTGATGTTTATGAACGCTATCGCTCCTGGTTGAATAAAGTGCTTGGAAAGATCCCGGATGAATACCGGACCGGGTTTCTGAAGGCCCGATGAACGATGAGGAGGGTTTTATGGATCAATTGGAAATGCTTTGGGAGTACCAGAAAACCGACATGGCTGTCGACAGGCTCAGAAAAAGCCTTCTTAACTCTCCGGAGCGCAAACGCCTGGTGCAGCTGAAGGATAAAATGAAGACCCAGAAGGCTTTGATCGAGCAGATCGACGAGGATATCTCCATGATGGCCGACCGGCTGGACGCGCTGCAGGATGCCGTGAAGCGCAACAGCGATCAGACAAAGATCCTGCATGGCAAGATCGAGAAAACGCAGGATCAGCTTGCGGCGATAACTTCCCTGATCGGTGAAGTCAAGAGGGCCCAAAGCGTGCTCAATACCTATGAGAGCGAGATCAAGAGCATACGCAGCAATACCTCGGATAAAGAAAAAGAGCAGATCGACAGCAAAAAGCGTTTCGTCAAACTGAGGAATGAGTACGAGGCGCTGAAAGTCGTATATGACGAAGCTGTCCAGAAATGCAACGAGCAGCTGGAATCCATGAAAGCGACGGTCGATCAGAAAGCGGAAGGGATATCGCCCGAACTGCTGGAAAGATATCGTGTCATCAAACTGCATACCGATCCGCCCCTGGCGCGGCTCATCGGTTCCCAGTGCGGAGGCTGCAACATGTCCCTTCCCAGCGCCGTCGTCAGACAGGTGAAGAACGGGCAGTTCATAGAATGCGAGACCTGCGGCCGGCTGCTGATCCCGGTCTGACAGGATCCCCGTCCTCAAAAATGATCAGGATCATTGAGCGCGGTGTGGTGGTCTGTCTCGTATTGTCTGTGCTTGCGGGCATCCTCATCACGCTGAAAGCATCACCGGTCGGCCGGACGTACCAAAGGAATGAAGCTTCTCGGGGATCCATTCTTGATGGTGCGCCGGCCGCCGTGTACGTCGGTACGATCTCGCCGAATACCGCTTCGATCGAAGAACTGATGACGATCCCCGGGATCGGTGAAAAAACGGCTCGCGCCATCGTGGATGAGAGGGAAGAGAACGGGCCGTTTTATTACCTGCAGGATCTTGTCGCAGTCAAAGGGATCGGTCTTAAAAAACTGGAAGTTTTTTCGCAGTATTTCTGCCTTCCCTGAAAGGATCATGAATGGCTAACGAATTGAAATCCGTGTCCATCTTTACAGATGGCGCATGTTCCGGTAATCCGGGCCCGGGCGGCTGGGCCGCGATCCTGAGATACGGAGCCCATGAAAAGGAAATATCCGGCAATATGTCGCATACGACCAACAACCGTATGGAGATCTTCGCTCTGATCAGCGCGCTGGGCCAGCTGAAAGTTCCCTGCAGGGTGGATGTGTACTCCGACTCGGCGTATCTCGTCAATGCTTTCAACGAAAACTGGATCAGGCAGTGGAAAGCCAATCAGTGGAAAACAAAAGAGGGGAAACCGGTGCTGAACCAGGACCTCTGGAAGCTGCTTGACATCACGATCCGAAAAAAAGAGCATATCGTTTCTTTTCATAAAGTGAAGGGTCACAGTGATCATCCGGAAAACAACCGCTGCGATAAAATGGCGCGGGAAGAGATCAGGAAATTCTTCAGGATCAATCCGGATCTGGGCGATCCCGAACATTTCGACTTGATAGACGCGGGATCGAATGAATAGGGGGAAGCTGTAGGCAAATAATCTATTTATTCGCAAAAGAAAACTTTTACGAAGAAATAGGCCCAAAACCATTGATTTTGAAGCGCTTTTTATGGTATGATCGTTCCGGCGGTATTAACACAGCAAGTATCCCGGACCAACGATCATCCTTTTTATTTCAGGAGTATTATTCCAAATGGATAATTACAAAGCTCAGTCCGATATCAAAAATCTTGAAAAGCTTCGTACGCTCCAGAAAGAACTGCCCGTTGTGTGCAGCAGTTTTTTCCGCTCGATCTCGCAGACCACCAGTACATTGACCAGGCTGGCTTACGCCTACGATTTCCGGGTCTTCTTCCAGTACCTCTGCGCGGAATCCCCTGCGTTCGCGGGAGCGATCCCGGCCACGATCGATAATAAGATGCTCAATGAGATCACGGGTCATGACATAGAACTCTATCAAGAATATTTGATGCAATATTTTAAAGATACAGTTAATGGGCAGACGCTGATACAAAATCATGAGCTTGGCATCATGCGCAAGATGTCATCCATCCGTTCTCTTTTTGATTATCTGTATCGGAATTCGATCGTTTCCGCGAACGTGACCACCCTGATCCCTCTGCCTAAGCTTCCCGACAAACCGATCCTCAGGCTGGATGATGAGGAAATGAAAAAAATGATCCATGCCGCCGGTACCGGTGAAGGTCTCAGCGAACGACAGGAGGCTTTCAGAAAGTATACCGGTGCCAGGGATTATGCCATGATCATGCTGTTCCTGGGTACCGGGATCCGGGTCAGCGAATGCGTCGGCCTGGACATCGATGACATCGATTTTCACGAGAATGCTTTTGCCGTTACCCGCAAAGGCGGCGATCGGGTCATCCTGTATTTTCCCGACGAGGTCGCGGAAGCTTTGCAGGCTTATTTAACGCTGCGAAAACAGACCGAGGCGGAACCTGGCCATGAATCCGCTCTGTTTTTGTCGATGCAGCGGAAGAGGATCACGCAGCGCGCTGTACAGAATATGGTCAAGAAATACGCGCTGATCGCCGCACCGTTAAAAGACCGTCTCAGTCCGCACAAGCTGAGAAGTACGTACGGCA
The DNA here is from genome assembly GCA_902803675.1 of uncultured Eubacteriales bacterium. Next base: position 34,889 of record CADCQZ010000073.1, on the reverse strand, counting down.
CGAATCTTTACCTTGAAACAGGTGATATCTATCTCGTGGCGGACGCCCTTGGGCACTCGGATGTCAATACCACGAGAAAACACTATGCCGATATGACGGATGATCGCCGTCGTGAAGCCGCCAGGCATGTGCGTTTGACAAGATCCGACGAATGACTCTGATCCGTTTGGATCATGGATCCTCATTAAAAAACCGAACGATCAAACGTCGTTCGGTTTTTCTGATCAATGCTTTTTCAAATATTCTGAAAGGGCTTCGGTCAGCTGATAGATCTCTTCAATGCGGAGGGTCTCCCCTCTTCGTGACGGATCGATCCCGGATGTTTTCAATATATCATCCGCCGCATGACGGTCAAGATGAAACCGGGCTGTCAGGTTGTTCAGCAGTGTTTTTCTCCGCAGGTAAAACAGTGTATCGCAGACGGATAAAAACAGCCGCTCAAGATCGGGGTCCGCGCCAAAACGCGGCGTTTTATCCATATCCAGACGGATGAATGCGCTGTCGACGTTCGGGCTCGGATGAAACCGCTCTCTCGGGACATACATGCCAAATGACGGTTCAGAGTAGTAATGGGCCAACAGGCTGATCAGCGCGTAATCCTTGTCGCCGGGACCGGCGAGGATCTTCTCCGCGACTTCCTTCTGGACGAGAAGAGAAGCAGACTTTAGTCTCTTTAAGGTGAAAAGCTTTCTGATGATGTCATTCGTGATGTAATAAGGGATGTTGGCCACGACCTTGGGAGTCCCGCTGAAACTGTCAATGATCCCGTCAAGGTCTGTTTTGAGCACATCGGCGTGGATCAAACGCACGCGGTCATTGAATGCAAACCGTACCTGAAGCGCCGGGATCAGCGAGTCATCCACTTCGATGGTGACGACTTCCCCGGCGGTCTCGGATAATATGTCCGTCAGGGTGCCCAGTCCCGTTCCGATCTCAAGAACAGAATCGTTTTTTGTTATCTGCGCGTGTGAGACCAGATCTGTCAGCAGGTCGTCATCCAGAATGAAATTCTGGCCCAGACTCTTTTTTGTCCTGATCTGTTCGGGGTGCTTTTTGCTCCTGTGGATCGCCCGGTCATTCATTTAAATCGTTCCTTCCATAGTTCCTGATCTTTATGCAGGATATCCACATAGCGCCGGTAACGGTCACGATGGATCGTGGTATCCACAGCCGCTTTCACGGAGCATCCGGGTTCTTTGTCGTGAAAACACGGGGAGAAACGGCATTTATCCTTGAATGGTTTGAATTCGGGATAGTAGTCCTGCAACAGTACCGGCTCTTCTGCGTTTTCTTCTTCAAGCAGTGAAAAACCGGGCGTATCAAAAAGCCAGATCTCGTCCACATGGAATAACTGTGTATGGCGTGTCGTGTTTCTGCCCCGTTTGATATGCTCGCTCAGCGAGCCGGTCTGCGTATCGATGTTCAGAAGTTGATTCAGCAGGGTGGATTTCCCCACGCCTGACTGACCGCTCAGGCAGGCGTGCTCTCCCTTCAGGACCGATCTGATCCCTGAAAGATCCTCCCTGCTTCCGTAGGCCATCGGCAAGACCCGGAAGCCTGCCGTTTGATAGACAGCCTGAGCCTGCTCATACATCAGACCGCCGTCCAGATCACATTTTGTAACGACGATCAAACTTTTGACTGATTTTTTTTGCGCCTGGATCAGCATTCTGTCCAGGAGCCCCCAGTCGGGAGCCGGTTCGGACGCGATAAGGGTCAGCATCAAAGTAATGTTTGCAACAGGCGGGCGCGTCATCTCATTCTGGCGGGGATGGATCTCCTCGATCCATCCGTGCTCGTCAGAATCCGCCTGTCCGGGGGTAAAATCGATGATATCCCCCACCAGGGGCTGAATATGCATCCGGCGGAATTTCTTCTTGGCACGCAGGACGTATTCGGTGCCGGTCCCGTTTTCAACAGCCGTATAGAGCCCGCCGCGCCCCTGGGAAATGGTTCCTCTGATCAGCATCAGTTACCGCTGCCTTCTCTCTGTACTCTTTGCACAGCCAGGATCACCTGTATGCCGCAGTTCAGCATCACTTCCTGTCCCGGCTCCAGGATGTTGTTATTCTCATCCAGATACTGCTGGGTCACGATCTTATCGTTGAGCGCTTCGTCTGAGACATATTCGATGGTCATATCTTTGATCCTTATCCCTTTCTGGGCGATGATCGATTTGGCCTCATCCAAAGGCATGCCCACCAAACTGGACAGGATCGTGCTGCCGCCGCTCAGCTTGACTTGTATGATACCGTTCTGTGAGAGGACTGTCCCCGCTTTCGGGTCCTGGCTGATCACAGTTCCGTATTCGAGTGATGACAGCACCCTTTCAGGCAGCACCAGCATGGTGAAGCCATATCGCTCAAGCTCCTTCATGGCGGAGTCACTGCTTTTTCCGATGACATCGGGGATCTCCTGCGGATCGGGACCGGTGGAGATCGTGATCGCGATGCTTTCGCCCTTGCGCATATTCGTGTCAAAATCAGGCGTCTGCATAATGACCTGCCCGCGCGGTACCTGCGAATGGCTCGCTCTGGATATCTCGGCTTTCAATCCCGCTTTATTGATCAGATTCAGGGCGGATTCTTCGGTCTCATTGACCAGATAAGGCGCGGAGGTCGATTTGATGATGATATCCGCCAGATACCGGGTGCCCCAAACGATCGATAAGAGCGCGAAGACCGTGCAGGCTGTCACGACGATCCATTTTACATGCCTTGCCGGCATGATAACGGGCTTATCGTTATTATTGTTCGTTTTTTCCTTTTCAAAGATCGGGATGATGCCGCTGTCCTGATCGTCGTCTGCTTCAAGGACACTGTCCGGTGAATGGAGCACATGATGCAGATCCTGGGCCATTTCGAAAGCGCTCTGATAACGTTTTTCGGGCTTCTTTTCCATAGCCTTTTTGACGATCCGTACCATCGACCGGGGAATATCCTTGACATAATTGGTCATCGGAACAGGATCGTTCTTGATCTGCATCATCGCGATGGTGACCGGTGTTTCGCCGTCAAAGGGCACATGACCTGTCAGCATCTCATACAAGACGATGCCGACACTGTAGATATCGCTGGCTGTCGTCACTTCTTCTCCCCGCGCCTGTTCCGGTGAGAAGTAATAAACGGAGCCCATGATATTATCATTCTTCGAAAGAGTGCCGCCGCCCGCCATATGAGCGATACCGAAATCAGCTACCTTGATATGGCCCTCGGAATGCACAAGGATGTTTTGCGGTTTGATATCCCGGTGGATGATGCCGTTTTTATGGGCATGCTGAAGGGCCGACAGTATCCGGATGGCTACCTGGGCCGCCACATCATAGGGCATCGCGCCCCTGTCCAGTATGACTTCTTTCAAAGTTTTTCCCTGGACATATTCCATGACGAGATACCGGTATCCCTGGTCATTGCCGACATCAAGCAGATTGACGATGTTATGATGGCTCATTTTGCTTGCGGCGGCAGCTTCGCGGTCGAACCTCTCCAGGAATTCCTCGTCATCGTTGTATTCGGGATTAAGGATCTTCACGGCTACCTGATGCCCGGTCCTCAGATCGTTCGCGAGGTAGACGATCGCCATGCCGCCTTTGCCGATCATGTCGACGAGCTGATATCGATTATCCAGAAGCATGCCGAGGCTGATCTCACTCATGCTTCCACCTCCGCGATAACGATCGAGATATTATCGTGTCCCCCACGCCGCAGGACTTCGGCCAGCATCCTTTCCGCGGCATGTTTGATCGACCGATGATTCATTTCAGACAGTATATCGGGATCTTCAAGATATTCCGTGAGACCGTCGGAACAGATCAGGAATCTGTCACCGGTCCTCAGTTCGAAAGAATCGACGTCCACATCAAGCCCGGGTTCTGTCCCGACAGCGCGGGTTATCATGTTCCTGTAAGGATGGACCCTTGCTTCCTCGGGAGTAAGGGCGCCCCGGAGGATCAGATCATTCACCAGGGAATGATCCCTGGTCAGCTGGGTCAGCTTGTCATCCCTCAAAAGATACGCGCGGCTGTCCCCCACGTGTCCCAGAACGGCCCTGTGCTCATCACACCAGATCACGGTCAAAGTGGTCCCCATCCCGTTGAGGCCCTGGTCTTCACGCTGCATGTCAAGCAGCATCATATTGGCTTTACGGAATGCGGCTGTGATATCCTCCGCATTGGGTACGGACATCGCAAGCGTATCGATCATGGTTTCAGCGGCCTTGGCGCTCGCGACCGCTCCTCCCACATGGCCCCCCATACCATCGGCTATACCGAAGATGGGATACCGGCCCTCATGCAGGATAACAGTATCCTCATTGACTGTTTTTTTGCATCCGGGATCAGTAACTGCCGTGATCTTCATCTTTCCGCTCCAGATATTTTTTTCTCAATTGACCGCAGGCACCGTCGATATCCTGGCCAAGGCTCCGACGCATCGTGACGGAGATACCGCCCTTTTCGAGCTGGTCGAAAAAACTCTTGATACGTGCGGGGCCGGGAGCGTTCAATTCCCGTTCCTTAACGCTGTTCAAAGCGATGAGGTTGACGTGGAACGGTCCGCCTTTCAACAATGCGATCAGATCCGCGGCATTCCGATCACTGCAGTTGACGCCGTCGATCAGCGCGTATTCGATTATGATGCGTCTCCCCGTTTTCGCGAAATAACCTTTGCAGGCTTCGATGGTCTCGGGGATGGTATAAGCGTTTGCCACCGGCATGATCCGTTTGCGCGCATCATCCGTCGGCGCGTGCAGCGACAAAGACAAGGTAACGGGAAGGCCTTCGTCTGTGAAGCGCCGGATCTCCGGGACGAGCCCGCAGGTGCTCAGGGATATGTGCCTCAGGCCGATGTTGATCCCCTTGGGATGATTGACCAGATGCAGGAACCGGACCACGTTGTCATAGTTGTCAAAAGGTTCGCCGCTTCCCATCAATACGACGTTGTGGACTTTTTCGTCTTTATCTTTCAAATACCCGTTCGCGCATATGATCTGCCCGAGGATCTCCCCGGCAGAAAGATCACGCGCTTTTCCTTCCAGGGTGCTCGCGCAGAAACGGCATCCCATCCGACATCCGACCTGCGTGGAAACGCACAGTGTGCGCCCGTACTTGTAGTGCATCAGGACGCCTTCCACGCAGTTGCCGTCGCTCATGCGGTAAATGAACTTGACGGTATCGTCGAGTTTTGACGGAAACACTTTCTCGATAGCCACAGGCTGGTCGATCGTATCCTCTGACAGGTGCCGGCGCAGAGAAAGAGGCAGATTCTCGATCTGCTCCGTCTTTTTGCCTCTGTGGAGAGCTTCAAAAAGCTGATCGGCGCGGTAAGGCTTTTCCCCGTAGCCGCAGACGATCTCCTTGAGTTCTTCCGGTGTGCAGTTCAATAATTGCAGTGCGTTCGTCATTTTCTGTTCTTTCTGAGACGGGCGAAGAAAAATCCATCCAATCCGGGATGAGAACCGGTCAGGATCCTGTAGCCGCTGGTGCGGTCATCGTGGAATACAGGCAGATGGTCATAAGCCGGGATGCTTTCGAGCACAAATTCGGGATGCTCCCGCAAAAAAGCGGCGATCCGGTCTTCCCCCTCCGCTTTGAACAGGGAACAAGTCGCGTAAACAAGGATGCCGCCGGTTTTCACATATCGGCTGCAGGTCTCGAGAAGCTTTCTCTGGATGTCCGCGAGCTCGTCCGTCTGTTTTGGGTCAAAGTGCATTTTGATATCGGGCTTATTGTCCATGACCCCGGTGCCGGTACAGGGAGCATCGATCAGTACCCGATCGAAGTTTTCCAGATAATCTTCTTTCAATTCCAGAGCGTCATGCTGATAAGGACGTACATTATCAAGGGCCAGCCTTTTGGCCATAGCCTTGATCAACTCGACGCGGTGAGGATGTATGTCCCAGGCGATGATCCGCCCGGAACCGTTCATTTTTTCAGCGATATAGGCGGTCTTGCCGCCGGGCGCGGAGCAGCAGTCCAGAACGCTCATCCCGCCTCTGGCATCCAGCGCTTCAGCGGCGAGGATACTGCTGATCCCCTCGATCGAATACTCACCGTTCAGGAAGCCCATGTCCTTGCCCGCGTTGGATATGCCCCTAACGAACCAGGCGTCCCATATATCCGATTTTTCACAGGTCCACACTTTCGTTTTAAGGAAGTTTTCGAACTTCTCAGGGGTCGCATAACGCATCATATTCGGCCTGATGGTCACGGCGTGATCTCCCCTGAAAGAACAGATCCGATGGGCCGTTTCGAATCCGTAATCATCGATGAGCCTGCGGGCCAATCCTTCAGGTACCGAATCGGTCAATGAGATATAGGCCGCGGGCTCTTCTTTCATGTCAGGCCAAACGACGCCGTCTCCCGAGGTGATCGTTTTGCGGAGCACCGCGTTCACGAGCCCGGCATATCTGACGCCGTCGGCCCATTTGATGAGCTTTACGGATTCGTCCACGGCAGCGTTATCGGGGATCTTTTCCAGATAACGGATCTGGCACAGACCGATGCGCAGAACATTGCGGACGGAGAGAGCCAGTTTATCCGGTTCCTCGAGAAAAAAGGAAAGGATATGGTCCAGCTGGATCAGGTTATCGAAAACAGAATACACGATCTTGGTGCACAGCCGCTTTTCGATCAGCGGTATCGTGCTCTGCCGAAAATGACGGTCCAGACACAGAGACACGTATTCATTCTTCTCAAACGCGTCTTTTAAGATCAGGAAAGCCAGCTGCCGTCCGTTTTCGGCCTGCTTCGGTACGGGCGGGCGCTGCGGGGAATGCGCTTTGTAAGGAGGCTGCGCTCTGAAATGAGAGTTCGTCTTCATAATATGCTCCTGATAAAGTTCAAACGGGATCCACGGAAACAGCTTTGACAGGATGGCCTTTCAGATACTCCCGGGAATCCATGCGTTTTCCCCCGGGAGCCTGGATCGTGCGCAGGATCAAAAACCCGTCCGCGGCGGCGATGCTGATCCCCTTGTCGCTGTCGGGAGCCACGATCGTGCCGGGAACATCATTTCCCGCTCCGACGGCAGCTTCCGCGCTCCACACTTTGATCATCTCTCCGCCGATGCTCACGGTGCATCCGGGCCAGGGATCCATGGCGCGGACCAGGTCTTTCAAATGCTCCGAGCTCTTTGAAAAGTCCAGCGTTCCCATTTCTTTGGTGATCTTGGGATAATAACTCATCAGGGACTCATCCTGTTTGGTCCTGGGACAAGTACCGTTCTCGATCCTGGAGATCGTTTCGATCAAAAGCGACGCGCCGATCTGAGCCAGCTTTTGTGTCAGAGTTTCGGTAGTGTCATTTGGCTCGATGTCGCATTCCCGTGTCAGCAGGATATCCCCCGTGTCGATCCCGGCGTCGGTGAGCATGGTGGTGACGCCTGTTTTCTTCTCCCCGTTCCATATGCACCATGGGATGGGGCTCGAACCCCGGTATCGGGGCAGAAGAGACGCATGGACATTCACTGTTCCGATGACCGGTACGTCAAGAACGCTCTGCGACAGGATCTGCCCGAAAGCCGCTGTGACACACAGATCCGGCTTCAGCGCGATCAGGTCGTCCAGCCCGTCGGCGCGTATCTTCTGAGGCTGATAAACGGGGATGCCCATCCGTTCAGCCGTTTCCTTCACCGGCGATGCGGTGACTTTCTTTCCCCGTCCGCGGGGCTTGTCCGGCTGTGTAAAGACGCCGACGACGGTGTGCCCGGATGCGGCGAGCGCTTTCAGAGAAGGCACGGCATATTCCGGCGTGCCCATAAAAACGATCCTCATTTCGTTTCCCCACCTTTGCCGTCGTCGCGATCGTCATCAAATATCTCGTGGTCCATCTTATCGACGTAAATGATACCGTCAAGATGATCCATCTCATGGCAGAGAGCTCTGGCCAGGAGGCCATGCCCCTCCAGCTCAAAGGTGTCGCCGCGAACATTCTGAGCGCGCACTTTCACATATTCGGGCCGTACCACGTACCCGCGCCTGTCAGGCACGCTCAGGCAGCCTTCGGGCCCGCCCTGCTCACCGGATTGCTCTATCATGACGGGATTGATCAGTTCGATCAGTCCCGGTCCGTTCTCTTCCTGTGTATCGATCACGATGACGCGCCTCAGGATCCCGATCTGCGGCGCGGCAAGGCCGACTCCATCGGCATCATACATGGTATCCGCCATATCCCTGAGGAGCAGTTTCAGCCTCAGATCGAATTTCGTGACGGTCGAGCAATGCTTTCTCAATGTTTCGTTTCCCAGCTTCAGGATCTTTTTTACCATATGTCCCTCCTATGCCAGCGATGCCGGATTGATCTCATAGCCGGCAGAGATCTGCCGACCGTATTCCTGCTGATATCCGGCAACAAGGCTGTTCACTTCTTCCGTCAGTTCCGCGACACCCGGGTTTTCGATCGTTTTGATGATCACCTGTGCCCGATACTGATTCAGGATCCGCTTGATCGGCGCGGCATCGGCCCTGTGAAAGATCGTCAAACGCTTTACAGACGGATGATCTTCCAAAAAAGAAGTGATCCTCTTGTCGGCGTTCTGAGCTGCCGTGAGCACGGTCTCTTCGTCCTTTCCCTCGATCAGTATACGGCTTATGCGCGTGAAGGGCGGATAAAGGGAACGTCTCCTTCGGGCAAACTCCTCATTAAAAAACGTTTTATAGTTCTGTTCAACAGCGCTCTGTATGGCGTAATGCTCCGGCTTGTAGGTCTGGATCACCACAGTGCCCTGGCGGTCTCCCCTGCCGGCTCTGCCTGCGGCCTGGACCAGGAGCTGATACGTTCTCTCCGGGGCACGGAAATCCGGCAGGTTCAATGACAGATCCGCGAGAACGGCACCGACGAAAGTGACCGACGGAAAATCATGACCTTTGGCGACCATTTGGGTGCCGATCAGGACCTGAGCCTGTCTGGCCCGGAAAGCGTTGAGGATATTGGCGTGCGCGTTCTTGGCGGCTGTTGTGTCCTGATCCATCCTCAGGACACTGATGCCGGGAAATTCTTTTTTGAATTCTTCCTCGACTTTCTGAGTGCCGACACCGCACTGCCTGATATAATGGCTGCCGCACACCGGACAGGCCGCGGGCATGGGCTCCCGGCTGCCGCAGTAGTGGCAATGCAGGGCTCCGTCCGTCTTGTGGTAAGTCAGCGAAACATCGCATTGCCTGCATTTGAGCGTCTCACCGCAGGCCCTGCAGTTGACGAACGGGGCATACCCGCGTCTGTTCACAAAAAGTATCGCCTGCTCATTCTGTTCAAAGCAGGCGGTGAGCTCCTGCTTCATTTTTTCGGAAAAGATGCCGCGATTGCCGCTGCGCAGTTCCCTGCGCATGTCCGCCAGATAGATCTGAGGCAAGGGCTGGTGATTCGCGCGGTGCGGCATCTCAAGAAGGATATAGTTACCGTGGCGGGCCTGAGCGTACGAATACACGCTCGGTGTCGCGCTGCTCAGAACGACAGGGCACTTATGGCTTGCAGCTCTTTGGATCGCCGCCTGCCTGGCGTCATACTGCGGATGGCTTTCGGACAGGTAGGAGCCCTCGTGCTCCTCATCGATGATGATGATGCCGATGTCCTCAAATGGCGCGAACACAGCCGAACGCGCTCCGATGACGATATCCGCGTCGCCGTAACGTATACGGCGCCACTCATCATAACGTTCACCGGCGCTCAACCGGGAATGGAGCACCGCGAGACGGTCGCCGAATCTGGAGTAGAAATACGTGATCATCTGCGGTGTCAAAGAGATCTCGGGGACCAGGATGACCGCCTTTTTGTTTTTCCCGATCGCTTCTCTGACAAGGTGGACGAACACTTCGGTCTTCCCCGATCCGGTCACGCCGTGAAGGAGAAACACGTCGTTCCTGCGAGCGGAGATCGATGAAGCGATCTCATCGAACGCTTCCTGCTGCTCATCTGTGAGCACATGGTCCTGAGTCTTTCCCAGCCCGGGAAAAGAGGGCCGACGGAATGACTCGCGCTGAACGGAAAGGACACTGCCCTCGGCTTTGAGAATGCTCAGAGGCTCGTCAGCGGCGCTGATCAAAGCCTTGATATCTTTCAGCGGATGCTCCTGACGGTCTGACAGGGTCTGGAGGATCAGCTGACGTTTGGGGGACCGTTTGTGCCTGACCATCAGCTCATCAAAAGATCCCGCTGCCGTATCGCTCAGCCTGAGGTAGGTCTCTTTCCTGATCGTGACGCGGCCTTTTCTCATCTGGGCCGGTATCATCAGCCTGAGCGATTCGCACAGTGTGCATCGCAGTTCGTTTTTCAGCGTCTGCGCCAGGTTGATCAATTCCGGTGTCAGCGCCGGATACTCGTCCAGAACAGTGAGGATATCTTTTATCTTTTTGGCAGGGATGTCGGCGGTATCGGACACGTCGATCACGATGCCTTCCTGCTCCCGGAAGCCGAAGGGCACGAGCACGCGGTAACCGGGTGAAAGAAAACTCCGGAACACATCGGGCACATGATAAGTGAACAGCCGGTCGGTATTGTCCGACGCGATGTCCACGATCACACGGGCATACATGTCATTGTCCGTTCTTGCTCTCATGGCACTTTCTGGCAGCGGTCAGCAATTCGTCGGCAGCATCCTTTTTGGTCAGCAGCGGCAGTTCCGTTCTGTGATCCCGGCTGATCAGTGTCAGCTGGTTGTGATCCACTTCAAATCCGGCGTCGGTCCTGGATACGTCGTTGAGCGCGATCAGGTCGAGATTCTTTTTTGTCAGCTTGCCCAGGGCGTTGTCAAGCAGGTGTTCCGTTTCCGCGGCAAAACCGATGAACACCTGATCGCCGCGTTTTTCCGCCCCGCAGGCTGCCGCTATATCCTCCGTGCGCTTGAGCCTGAGGAACAACTGATCATCTGTTTTTTTGATCTTCTGCTCGGAGTATGTTTCAGGGGCGTAGTCGGCGGGGGCGGCGGCCTGGATCAGGATATCGGCCTTTTTGCTTTCCGATACAGCAGCTCTCCTGAGATCTTCCGAAGACAGGACGGAGATGACCCTGACGCCCGCAGGCGCAGTCAACGCCGACGGACCGGTGATCAGTGTCACATCGGCTCCGCGCATCAGGGCCCTCTCCGCGATCGCGTATCCCATCTTTCCGGTCGAGCGGTTGCTCAGGAAGCGGACGGGATCGAGCATTTCGCGGGTCGGGCCCGCGGTGACGACGATCTTCAATCCGGAAAGATCCTTGTCGGTGAGCATCATTTCCGCGTTGAAAACGATGTCTTCCGGTTCGCTCATGCGGCCGACTCCCTGATCGCCGCAGGCCAGGTTTCCGCTGGCGGGGCCGACGAACCCGATCCCCATGTCTTTAAGGAGCGAAAGATTCCGCTGCGTAACGGGATTGAGCCACATGGCGCTGTTCATGGCCGGAGCGAATAACATCGGACAGCGGGCGGCCAGGATCGTCGTCGAAAGCATATCGTCCGCGATGCCCGCTGCTGTTTTCGCCATGATGTTGGCGGTCGCGGGAGCGATGATGAACAGATCCGCGAGCTTTGCGAGCGAAACGTGTTCGACCTCCCAAGGCTTATCGCGACGGAACATATCCGTTACGACAGGCTCATTCGTCAGTGTCTCAAATGTGAGAGGCCTGACGAACTCGCAGGCGTGCTCGGTCATGATGACGTGTACATGCGCCTCTTTTTTACGCAGCCGGCTCGCGATGTCGCACGCTTTATAAGCGGCGATGCCGCCGGTCACACCCAGTACGATATGCTTTCCTTTTAAACTCATCGATCCGTTTCTTCCTCCGAAATGCGATCATAACGAAGATAGCCGTTATAGATCTCATCCACGGCGATGCTGACGGGTTTCTGGCTGTCGGTCTCCACCATGGGCTGCGCACCTGCCACCAGATCCCTGGCTCGTTTAGAGCTTTCCACCACCAGCGTATAGCAATTCTCGGTCTTCTTCAACAGTTCATCGATAGGCGGATAATTGAGCGGCATTTTATTCCTTCCTTTCTGTTCACCGATCGTTGAGGTGAGGTGTATATCGTATCGTGCGATGCCTTTCGGCACTGACGATCGATCTCAATTCATCAAAGGCCCGTTCGAGCCCGCCCGGACCGTCATCGTTGACGATGACGTAACGGTACTTCGCGAGCTGTTCGACTTCCCTGACGGCATTGTTCAGCCTGATCTCCACATCCTCGGGTTTTTCTGTATTCCTGCCGAGCAGCCTTGCCCGGAGCGCTGCCCAGCTCGGCGGGAGAACGAATATGCTGACACAGTCGGGGACTTTGCTCATAACGTTCAGAGCGCCCTGTGTATCGATGTCAAGAATGACGTCGTGCCCGTCCTTTATCGTGTCGAGGATCGGCTTCAAGGGAGTACCGTACCGATGCCCGTGAACGACAGCGTCCTCGAGCAGTTCTCCCCGTTCCTTCATGGAGAGGAATTCCTCATCCGTGACGAAATAATACTCTTTGCCGTCTGTTTCACCTTCCCGGGGCGCCCGTGTCGTGGCCGAAACGGAAAACACGGTCCTTCGATCGGCTTCAAGCAGCATTTTGCACAGTGTGCCCTTCCCTACTCCGCTCGGGCCCGATATGACGATCAGCATGGCTTTTTCTTCGGTGATCATGGCAATGTCCTTTCGTTTCCCTTTACTGCTCGGCCAGACGGTTCTGCAGTGTTTCGGGCTGCAGAGCGGACAGGATGATATGTCCGTCATCCATGAAGATCACCGCTCTGGTGCGCCTGCCTGCAGTCGCGTCGATCATCATGGCATTGTCTCTGTTTTCCTGGATCTTTCTCTTGATGGGCGCGGATTCCGGTGTGACTACCGCGATGATCCTTTCCTGGGCCGTGAGATTGCCGTAGCCTATATTGATCAGTTTCATGATCGATCACTCCACGTTCTGTACTTGTTCACGCAGCTTTTCTATGTCGTTTTTACCGCTGATCACCATTTTGCTGATCGCTTCATCGGAAGCCTTTGAACCGATCGTATTCATTTCGCGGTTCATTTCCTGAACGATGAAATCCATCTGCTTTCCGCAGGCGCTCTCCTGATCGCAGACAGTCCTGATCTGTGTGATGTGGGATCTTAAACGGGCGATCTCTTCATCCACGGCGCATCTGTCTGCCATCATGCCGACTTCCTGAGCGATACGGACCGGATCGATGTCATGCAGTTTCAGCTCTGAGAGACGTTTTTCAAGCCTCTTTTGATACTTTAAGGGGACAGAGGGCGCGGCTTCGGCGATCAGGTCCACGGTGCCTGAAATGGAGGTAGCATACATCAGGATATCTTCCCTGAGTTTCTTTCCTTCACGTTCCCGCATGACGACGACACTGTCGAGCGCCTCGTCGAGCGCGGACAAAAGAAGAACTTTCACGCCATCGGCGTCGTCCTCCACGGGTTCGACGCGCATCACGTCGGGCAGCATCGCGTAAAATGACGGCAGGACAGCCTCCTCACGGCCGATCAGAGCGCTGATCTGATCGATCCCGTCACGGTATCGTTCCACGAGATCCTTATCGATCTTCATGATCCCCGGCACTGTATTCCTGTAATCGACATAGACATCGATATGGCCCCGGCTGATCCGGCTTTTGATCGCTCCGGTCAGCGTCTCCTCAAGGAACAGGAGGTTTTTCGGCAGTCTCGGGGCTATATCCAGGTAGCGGTGATTGACCGTACGGATCTCCACCGTGATGCATCTCGTGTCCTGTGTCATGCGGCTGTAACCGTACCCTGTCATGCTTTTCACAGCATTACCTCCCCTATACTGATCCAATCATATTATATCACCAAGTAGAGCAAATGGAAAGACAGGAAATAGGACCATGCCGCTCCCGCGGACAGTCCAGCTCAAAAAAACAGCCCCGGCGTTCTTGTGAGCGCATGGGGCCGAGCGGCTTTAAGGATACAGCCGGGAACATGATCATGATCTTTCGCCTTTCTGAGTGGTGATATCGTCGACTTTTCCTTCAACGATCCCATCGGCGCGTATCACCGTGACGATCGAGCCCATAAAGCAGCGGCAGTCAAACATGAAGGCCCGGAAGCCCCCCGCGCGCAGCTTTTTTACATAATCCCCGTCCAGTTTGGCTTTCAGAGGGATCTCGATCTCATCCCTGCCGTTGATCTGTGCCCAACCGGTCAGGCCGGGCTTCACATCGTTCGCTCCGTACTTATCTCTTTCCGCGATCAGATCATCCTGGTTCCACAATGCGGGACGCGGGCCGATGATGCTCATCTTCCCGATCAGTATATCGTATAACTGCGGCAGCTCGTCAAGGCTGGTCTTTCTCAGGATGCGGCCGACACGCGTGATATACTGGTCAGGCCTGTCCAGAAGATGAGTCGGGATATCATGGGGCGTGCTCATTTTCATGGAACGGAATTTGTGAAGGTTGAAATAGGTCTTATTCCTGCCGACACGTTTTTGCGTAAAAATGACAGGACCGGGATCGTCGATGAAGATCGCGATGATGATGATGACAAAAAGCCACGACAGCAGGATCATGGCTAATCCTGTCAGGATGATATCTATCAGGCGTTTGACGACTTTGATGTACATCGGGACCGGATCCTCACGTTTACTGGTCTTGCGGGATGAAACTCCGTTTGAACGCACACAAATAAACACAGCATCAAGCTGTTGTGTTTATTATAACATATATTGCTTGTTTTTACAATGCGCCCGGAAGAGTTAATGCCTTTTTTCCACGGCGAAAAAAGGCATATCGCTATGTCACATCCTGTTTCGGATCCTGCTCTCAAAGAATGACATCCACTCCCCGGCTACGGCAGCACAATTGAGCCGGGAGCGGAGCTCGGCGGCGTATCGGGAAAACTGTTCCGAAAGCTCCCGATCCTCGATCAGCCTGATGACCGCGTCCGCAAGGCGCTGCGCGTCGCCGCATGGGACGATCAAACCGTTGATCCCGTCTTTAATGATCTCGGAAGCGCTTCCGGGTTCATAATCCGTCGTTACCGAAGGGATACCGCAGGCCAAAGATTCCAGCAAAGCATTCGGCAGGCCCTCATGATCGGAACACAATACAAATACCGCGGCGTCATTGATGTGACGCAGCAGGTCTTTATCCGCGCCCATAAAAAAACAGGTGCCGTTTTCAAGGGTCCCGGCAGCAAATGCTTCCAGTTCTTTTCTCAGTGAACCGCTGCCGTAGATCTCCAGCCTCATTTCCGGATGCGTTTTTTGGATGATCCGGAATGCGGAGATCAGGAGTTTTTGGTTTTTCTGCGGTTCAAGTCTTCCTGCCGTGACGATCCTGGGGGTCCTTTCACCGTTCCAGGGATCGGGAAGCCTTCTTTCATCCAGCGGGTTTGGCAGGATCGCCGATCTTTTACGGATCCGGGCGGGAAAGAAAGAGGCCGCTTTCCCGCTCTGAAAAACGATCCCGTCCGCCATGGGATACGCGATCCGGCGCAAAAGGCGGGTGATCTTTTTGTAAGGCATCCGGCGCGGATCATTGCGTTCTGAAACGAAGACCGGCGTTTTAAGACCGATCATGGACAGTATCGTATATATGCCGATCTCCTCGGGCATCGAAAGGACCAGATCGGGTGCTTCCGATACGATCAGTTCCCGGACACGGCAGTATTTCAAAAGCTTATCGACGGGACCGGAAGGATGCATTTGACCGATCTGGATGATCTTGACATTTTTATCCGTCTCATAAAACAGAGGGCTCTTTTCCAGAAGGATCAGCGTGCAGGCATGGCCGGTCTCAGCCCACTCATTGATCAGCTGCGCGATGACTCTCTCCGCGCCGCCGGCGCCGAGACTTCTTGTCACAACGACGATCTTCTTCATGATCCGGCTCCGGCGAGATAAAATTCTTCGATCGAAATGACAGCCATAGCCGCGTCAAATCCTTTATCTTTAAGGATGCGCACATTGGCACCGGAGAGTTGTGTTCTGTCCTCCAGGAGCCCGATACCCATGACAGCATCGGCCCATGTTTCGGGCCCGGCTGCCAGGCTCAGAAAATGGACGCCCCCGCAGATATCGATATCTTTCGTGATGCTGTCCGATATGACACAGGGCAAACCATTGGCCTGTTCTTCTACCAGCGTCAGCGGAAAACCTTCATTGATCGAAGGCATGATGATGATATCGATCGCGTTCAGCAGATCGTTGACATGGTCGGTCTTCCCGTAGAAGACGACCCTGTCCTCGAGCTCCATCTGCCTGGCATAGGCGGCGATATCACTGTTGAGGGGACCGTCCCCGATCAGAAGCAAGCGGTAATGATCGCTTTTTCCGGCGAGCACTTTGAGGATATCCACGATGAATCTTTGATTTTTGACCTCGTTGAACTCCCCCACATGGCCGAGGATGATCTTATCCTTCCAGCCGAGTTCCTCCCTGACAGACGCGCGTGATTTGACTGAAAACGAGTATTTCCCGGTGTCTATCCCGTTCTTGTAAACAGTGAAACCCTTGTTTTTGAACAGCCATTTTCCGGCGGGATCACTGCAGGCCAGGTGACCGTTGCAAAGCGCGTAGAACAAAGGCCTCAAAAACCTATCGGCAGATCTGTACCGGCAGAACGTATTATGGCTGTGAGCGATCCTGAAGGGCACTCCCGCGGCTTTCGCCGCCAGCATTTCAAGGGTCATCGTCGCGCTGTTCCCATGCACGTGGATGATATCATGACCTTTGGCGATCCGCCTGAGTTTTCTCATGTAACCCAGAGGTGAGGACATTCTGTCTTTTATGATATGGACACTGCCGCCTTTATTCCTCAAATGCTCTTTGATCGAGTCATCACAATCGTTGATCAGCACATAATCGACAGAAAAACGCTCGTGATCGATATGATCATGGATCCCTAAAATCACATTAGTGATCCCGTTCCTGTCTGTGGGGACAGTATTGACGACCAGGATAGATTTCTTATCCATCTTTCATCCTCGCTGTCTTAGAAGATGTTCTATTTAAGGTCTCCCAGGTCCGTAAAAGGGCGTTTGCTGATCTTCTGCTCAAGGATCTTGGCGTCTACCAGAGTGCGGTACCATCTGTGATACATCCAATGATAGACGAAACCTTCCTTTCCGTCAAGAAATCCGAGACGGAATATATAATAATACACAAACAACAGCCAGCAGCGGAAAAACATCGGAAACCGATAGTAGAGACCAAACTTTTTCTTTCGCTGGGAGAGGATCCCCTTGTCGGAGGCCTCACTCATGTCCGGATTTCCGGCATCGGACTTGTAAGCGTAATAGTCCCGCATCTCTTTTTCCGCGTACCAGTTCATCTTATTGATCCAATGGTTAAGGTCTTTAAAATCGAGGTGGATGAACCGTTCTTTGCAGGTGACGGAGTGACCGGAGGAAAGGATCGTATGCTCGTCTACGTTTCTGTCCTCGCTCCTGGCGAGCCCGGTCTTGAAAAGCATCAGCTTTCTTTTGTTGTGACATCCATGCCGGATCTTTTTTCCCATAAAGTAAAGCCAGGCTTCCATCGTGATCCCGTTGGCGTCATCATCGGCGTGTTCTCTCATCAATCCGGACAGTTCAGCGCATAGGGCCTGCGTCAGCCTTTCATCCGCGTCCAGCCGAAATGTCCATTTCGTCGTGATGTCGATGTGATCAAGAGCCCAGTTGAACTGCCGCGCGTGTGTCTCGAACGGATGGACATAGACCTCTGCTCCCATGCTGCGGGCGATCTCACAGGTCCTGTCCGTGCTGCCGCTGTCGATCACAACAGTCCTTGCGGCGAACCCCTTGACAGACTCAAGACAGTCCGGGAGATTGATCTCTTCATTTTTTGTCAGGATAATGAATGTGACATCTTCCATTATGCTTCAGTCTCCTTTACGCTCTCAGCCAGAGTATAGAGCCGGTATTCTTCTTTGTAATCGCCCAGGTGTTCTTCGTAAGTGAGATTGCCGAAAGCTTTGTCAACGTCCGGTGTTGCTTTTGACAACAGCTTCAGCAGCCAAACAAAGCCGGGGACCACGATGATCTTCTTTCCGTGGCAGGCGGCGATCATGGTGACCAGTTCTGTCGTATTGGTCCATTCCCTGTTGCAGGGCCAGAAGATGCCCCGCTCCTCGTGATCGATCATGAGCCTGACGAATTCGGCGAGATTTTTGATATAGAGCATGGATCTGGAGTTGCCGACCTTCGGAAACAGCGGCAGAGTCAGGGCCAGTTTTACCAGTTTCGGGTAATTGCCCTTCCCTCCCCTGCCGTATATCATCGGGCACCGGAGCAATACGACCCGAAACAAGTCATCCTCCAATTCGCTCAGGCCGTTCTCGGCCTTCAGTTTACTGTCACCATAACAATTCGCGGGCTGACAGGGGGTCTCTTTTGAAATGATCCTGCTTTTTCCGATCGGGGCCGAATCACCGTACACGATGCTGGAGGACATAAAAATGAACTGTTTTACACCTTCTGTTTTTGCTTTGCGTGCGACATCCAGGGTCAGATCCGTGTTGACGGTGTAATACCGCGCCTTCTGTTCCTCGGTCAGGTCCCCTGTATCCGAATGCGCGATGCCTGCCACGTGAAAAACAGTGTCAAACCCGCTGAGATCGGCGGAACGCCATTCATCCCTTTCGGTGCTGACGGTCTCGACACGGTAATCGTCGGGCCATTTAGACAGGTATTCCCGCACCGAATCCCCGACAAAAGATCCTTTTCCCGTTATAAGGATTCTTTTCATGATCCGCTCCCCGCTTTATTCCCATTAACTCTGCTGACAAAAAAAGATCCGCCGCAGACTGTGTTCCAACGCGATCTTTTGGCCTGGCTCACCGGACCAGCTCAAACGGAAGCGTGAGCCAGCTGCCGATCATAAGATCATCCGCGGGATCATCATAAACGTCAAAACCGGATCCGTCATAAAACGTCAATTCCCCGAAGTACAGTTGGTCACGGACGATGTACCAGTCCACCCGGACATGAGGTATCCCCTCCGCGAGGATACGGGAAAGCCGGAGCATTTCATCCAAAGCGGCCGGCTTGGGTTCGACGGAATCGGAAACCTTGAAATGAGACACTCTGGCCATTGATATGGATGTCTTGTGCCACTGTGTGTCATAAAAATCCTGTGTTTGATGATCCGTGAACCGCCCCATGTGAAGCTCTATGAGCTTTGGTTCCCCGTGAAAACACAATACTTTATAATCCTTCAGGCCTTCGCCGGATCCGTTTGTCAGCTATTTTTCACCGATGATCTTTCTCGGAACGTGCTTATAAGGCCATTCCCGGCCGAGATAAAAGAAGTTTTCTTTCAGGCCGCGCCTGAGATCCTCTCTGACTCTATGTTCGTCGATCCGGCTTTTATCCCTGCAGATACACATGCCGGTGCCTGAATTATGGTTGCATTTGAGGACGAACTGATCCGGCAGGGCCGAGAAATCGATATCATCAGGGTCATCCCATACCCCGAGAAAGGGAACGAGGTACTTTTCACCGATCTTCTTCCCGACATAGGAACGGACCAGGTATTTATCCACCATGACGGTATATACGTCTCTGCGGTCATGCAGTTTCAGCCACTGAAGCTTTTCATTGAAAGTCTCGGGTTTGGTAAGATCGAGCTTTCTGCCGGTCCTGTATTTGAATTCCAATCGAAGATACAGCCGGTCCGGGATGAATTTCGTCCTCTCGAAACCGAGAACATGGACGAAAGTCGCTGCCGGACGGCTCAGGGCTTTTTTAAGCTTTCTTTTCAGATCAGGCATTCAGGTCAGCACCCTCTGATCGCGCAGCGTGATTTTCCAGGTTTCTTAGATGCAGGAAAAACAGCATCAGGTAAAAGTAAGTTTCTTTTGAATAGTAAGATACCTGGCCCAGATCGGTGATCAGCACCAAAATGAGCAGAACAAAGCACAGATCATGTTCGTCATGATCATACCTGCGCAGTTTGACAGATCGTATGATCAGATAGATGTAAGGAGCATAATAGACCAGAAAGCCGATGAGACCGCCGCACGCGAGAAGCTCGACGTAATTGGCGTGAAGGTATGTGTCGGCACCGATCACCAAAGGTGAGTTCCCGATGCCGACCCCGAGGATGGGCGTTTTTAAAAACTGCTGAAATCCGATATCGAAATAATTCATCCTTCGGGTCGTTGATTTGTCGGTCTTCCCCTCCCCGGTGAAATAATTGATCAAATGTTCGACCGGCCGGACCAGTGACCTCATGATCGGAAGGGATACGATGATATATCCGATGACGGCCAAAAGAATGATGACGGAAAAGATACGGATGATCGTTCTCTTGGGGTCGGGGCTTTTCCGAATGATCCTTATCAGGATGACCATCACAAAACCGACAGCCAGTATCGCGGATGTTTTTCTGCTTCCGGAAGCGATGGCCATGGGGATACAGGGAAGCGCGAGGAGCATAAAGAACGACGGCTTCCTGTTCAGAAGACGGGAGAACACGATCACCAGAGTCAACGCGCTCATGACCCCGATGGTATTCCGGTTCGTAAAATTGTTTTTCAGCCTTTTTCCCGCGGTCAGCACTTTCCAGATCTTCGGCCACCCGTACCGGGTGATGGCATAAGCCGCGATCACGGCGCCGGCGATAAAAACGATGTTCAGCAGCCCTTTGACATCGGTCTTTTTCTGATAATGAAGATAAAAGAACCACATCGTCAAAATCGACTTCACGATCGATTTGAATATCGTCATCGTCAGGCCGCGATCCTGCGACCAGAGCATGGAGAGAAGGCAGTAGGCCGCGAATAAACCTGTGAAAAGATGGTATTTATCCAGGGAAAAGCGTATGTGAAGACCGTTTTGATAAATGAACACGATCACCGAAGCGGCCAGGATGCCCATGTATACATAGGTACACCATGAATAGCGCTCAAATACGACGAAAGAGATCATCAGCGCCGCGGTGAGCAGCCACATGAGATAGTCGCATATGACGGATTTCCTGTCCGATGACGCGATCTTCAGTATCGGTTTCATTTGAAGTTTCTCCCGCAATAAACGATCAGAAGGTTTCCGGGTCTTCTGAACATAAACAGATCAAACCGTGACCCGGTATAGTACATTTCAATATACCGCGAGTGAACGACTTGTGTCAAGATGATTAGGACCGTGACCAAATATCGTCGGGATCGGCAAGGTCGGGATATCATGAGCCTTCAGTCGGGCAAACAAAAAAGCCCTGGTCATTTTCATGACAGGACTTTCAGTGGTGGAGCATAGCGGATTCGAACCGCTGACCTCGACAATGCGAATGTCGCGCGCTACCAACTGTGCTAATGCCCCATCCCTGAGTGTTAACTCAGGAGATTGGCGCGCCCTGGGGGATTCGAACCCTCGGCCTTTTGATTCGTAGTCAAACACTCTATCCAGCTGAGCTAAGGGCGCATGGTGCCTTGCGGCATTTGCTATACTACCACTTTTAATTGATAAATGCAAGTGTTTTTTTTATTATTTTGTTCAAAAAAAGCAGCCCGCTGAATACGGGCTGCTGACGCATCAACAGGATCGAGCCGCGGTCAATCGTCGGCATCGGGATCGACGCCCAGCCGTCTCAGACTTTCGACCACATAGCTTTCACGGTACTCCTCTTCCGGCGATCTTCCCAGATAACTCTTGAAAAACTCCTCACAGGCCCGCTCGTACGGGACATGAGCAAGCTCTGCGATGATCCGAGTCGAACGGTCGATCAGTTTTTTGTTCGTAGGCAGCACCTGGATCATCCAGTTGCTCCAGATGCGGCCCATTTTCGCCATGGTGCCGGTAGAAAGGGCGTTGAATACGAGCTTGACCATGACATGCGTCATGATATCCATCAGGGTATGGGGCATATCGATGGGCACCCTGATCTCCCCCGCTTCAATGGCTTCTTCCGGGATCCTGCCAAGACGGAAAACGATGCCCCGGTCAAATTTGGCCCTGTTTTCGTTGAACCAACGCACACATCCGTCACCTGCGCTGAGCCCGTCAACATCCACGAGCATCAGTCCGGAAGGATGCTGGCTGTATCTGGAGGGATCATCTTCACTGCCGATATCGTATTTGAGTAAGGCGTCATCGCCGATCTTCGGGGGATTATCGACGATGCTGTCGCTGGCTCCCAGCCTGATGTAATCTTCCCTGCTCCATTCGATCCCTTTGAGCGGCCGTCTGATGATGTGGCTCCAGGCGACAGATGAGGGATAGAGCGGATCCTTCGCATAAGCCCAGGACAGCGGGCTGACATGATCGTCATTCGTCCTGAAAGGCGGCAGCGTGAAAGTGGGCTGGCGCTCGGTCGTATCCGTGAGGATATCCTGAAGGTAGCTGTGCGTGCAGTAAGTGATAAGGCCCTTCCGGGTATAGGTCTCGGTCTCGATCTCGATCGCTTTGGAAATGCCGTCCAGGGCTTCCCGGCTCTTGAGCTGTTCACTGAGGGAGGAGAACAGGGCGCTGTATTCGACGGGTTCGAAAGCGCCCGCTCCGATCACCCGAAGCTCATCGGGAGAAAGGTGATCCCTGAGATAGCCCATTGCAGAAGCTTCAAGCGCGGCGCCGGCGAGCAGAAGCTCGATCGTGGTCACCTGCATGCGGGTGGAACCCGCGACAGCCATGTTGCCCGCAAACATCGGGATAAACTTGATGTTTTCATGAGAGAATACTTTACGCGCTCTCTCAAGGTACCGGCACAGGATATCCTTGGGATTGTAGTAAAAGTAGTAGGTCGAGATCCCCATATCGTCAGCCTTGACAGCCGATCCGATCGTGCTGGATGAAAGGCCGCATTCGGCCAGAACGACCATGACGTCTCCTGGGACCGCGCCGCTGTCCACTGTCTGCTGCGCGCCGAAGGTCTGGTAGTCCTCATAATTCTCGACCGAGCGCACGCAGGCACGGTCTCCGCCTGTCATAAAACTGTTGGTGCAGGCGGCGAGCTTCTGGAATTCTTCCGCGCGCCACGGAAGCTTGGGGATCAGTTCCTGCCAGAACATACGCCAGAAAGAATCGAGCTGAAGAGCCATGCGTCCGCTCGCGCCGACCGAAGAGAAATGGACCCGATGACCGTCCTCCATGCAGCGGCGTATATCTTTCATAAGGAGGCCGAACTCATCGCTCCTGAAGA
The DNA here is from genome assembly GCA_902803675.1 of uncultured Eubacteriales bacterium. Next base: position 11,842 of record CADCQZ010000073.1, on the reverse strand, counting down.
TCTTTTCAGAGACTTCGGGGATCATCCGGTCCGCCTCGAAGATCATCCTGACGCCGTCCGCGGTGCTTTTTTTGATCTTTCCGCTCAATCCGCGGGTGATCGGGTTGGACTGTTCCGTGGGAATACCGCCCAGATGAAACTGGCCTTCATTCTGAATGAAATCCAATGCAGCTTTCTGATAAGCTTCCATGACAGACCTCCGTTACACTTCTGATCTTTTTTCGGGTTTGGGGACCTGATAGGTGACTTTAGGATCAAACAGGACTTTTTCCGGAGGGGTCTCCAGGGCCGCCGGATCGTTGAGCAGACGGTTCATCGTCGTGAAGAACCGGGCGAAGTGCGCACCAGAAGTGATGCGCTCATCGACAGTGATACCGATGGGCAGGTAACGCTTCATCCTGGCCTGCCCTTTTTCCACAACGGCTATTTTTTCCACAGTGCCCATGCCGAAAAACATGCTGGTGGAACCGAAGTTATAGATGTGATGATTGACGTGATGCAGGCCGATGGATGCGTTGTTCGTAATGAACATGCTGGTGTGGAACGGAAGGCTGTCAAGCAGCGCTCCGGGACAAAGCCCGTATCTGTCGAGCAGGCGCACGAGACCCACGATGATCTGCGGCAGGAGCGGGATGGAAAAAACAACTTTTACGAGCTTGTCCTCAAAGTTCATATGGCCGACACCGCGGTTTTCTTCCACCGCGAGATTCATACGGTCCCGAACGTCATACAGGGTATCCGTGGGATCGAATTTGATCTTTACCGTCGTTTCGCCGTCATCGGCGTTTTTGGGGTTTTTGAGCAGCGTAAAGGAGACCGTACAGTTGTTGCGGCTGTAATACTGCTTGTTCATGATGTAACGGTTCACTTCGGGATGCTGGCTGATCGCCCTGACGAAAGCGGCGATGATGATCTGCATGTAAGTGATCTTTTCGCCTTTCTCGGATTGTTCTGCGATATAGCGGGTCAGCATTTCGAAATCCACTTTATGCTGAAGGAACACCATGGCATCACAGCGCATCGGCATCAGATAGGGCGTGATCTTTACGATGGGATCGATATCGCCGATCCTTCTTCCATCCGGCCTGAAACCAAACATAACGCATCCTCCGTGATCATTGATCAGAAAATGATGAAAAGTACGGCGCAGAGCACGCCGAGAAGCCCTCCGGCAATGACCTGCAGAGGAGAATGGCCCACCTGCTCCTTCAATCCTTTCGCCGGGATCAGTTCATCCTCGAGCTTGAAAAAATCCGCCAGACTGTTCAGGGCCTTTCCCTGCCGGCCTGTTTCGCGCCGGACACCGGCAGCGTCATACATCACGATGAACATCATCAGGACGCTTGCGGCGAAAACAGGAGAATCATAACCCTCGCAGTACCCGACCATCACAGCCAGCGCCGCCACGGAAGCGCTGTGCGAGGACGGCATGCCTCCGGAATTGAAGAAGTATCTGAAGCTCCAGTCCTTATCCCTGATCCCCTGTATCAGTATCTTGATGGCCTGAGCGACGAACCAGGCCGTCGATACACAGAACAGGGTCTTGTTCTGAAACAGCTCTGAGAAAAAGCGCATACCGACCGCTCCCTTTTCCGAACAGAGAAATCAGAAATGTTATTGATCCACAAATTGCTGGATATCCTGGATCAGGGCATCACAATCATCGGAATAGATGTCCAGACTGATCGGCTTGCTCAGGTCCAGTGAAAAAATGCCCAGGATCGATTTGGCGTCGACGACGTGACGGCCGGAGCGGAGGTCCATTTCATAGGGATAACGGTTGACCGTGTTGACAAAGGTCTTGACTTCTTCCGCGTAGTTGAGCCTGATGGTTACGGATTTCATATATGCGCTCCTTTCAATTATTTCGGTTTTTCATATGGTCATCTTTTAATTCAGTTTGGCGATGGATCTGTCCAGCCGGCGCAGGGTCTCTTCCTTTCCGAGGAGGTATGCGATCTCAAAGGCTCCTCCCGGAGTGTTTTCAAGGCCCGAGATAGCGATACGCATGGGCCACAGGACCGATCCGTTCTTCCTCCCCCACTCGGCGATCTTCCCGAGGACGGTGTCGTGGATATTCTGCTCGGTCCATTCGCCGATCCCTTCAAGAACGGGAAGAAGCCGGGGAAGCACTTCCCGGGCGACGGAAGCGTCGCTCTTCTGCTTTTTATTGAAGAATATCGCCGTGTCATAATCGGGCATTTCGGCAAGGAAAGCGATCTTCTCGGGGATGCGGCTGAAAATGTCCGTCCTGCTCTGCATCAGTTCAGCCAGGCGCCGATAGTCGATATTCCTTCCCGCAAGGACTTTATCGAACCACGGTGCCGCCATCGCCAGGTACTTTTCAAAGTCCATCCTGGCGATATACTGGCTGTTCATCCATTCCAGTTTATTGGGATCGAATATCCCGGGGGATTTATTGATCCTGTGGATATCGAACGCGTCGATCAGTTCCTGCATGGTAAAGAATTCCTGATCCGTTCCGGGATTCCAGCCCACAAGAGCCAGATAGTTCACGATAGCCTCTGTCAGGAACCCCTTCGCGATGAAATCGGAATAGTAGGCGTCCCCGTCCCTCTTGGAAAGCTTATGGTGCTCGTCGCGCATGACGGGAGGCATATGGATATATTTGGGGATCTCCCAGCCAAAGGCGTTATAGAGCAGATTGTACTTAGGTGTGGAGGACAGATACTCCATGCCGCGCATCACATGAGTGATGTTCATCAGATGGTCATCGATGACGTTGGCGAAATTGTAGGTCGGCATGCCGTCCTGCTTGATCAGGATCATGTCGTCCAGGGATTCGTTGGGAAAGGTCATATCCCCGAAGACCTCGTCATGATAGGAGGTCTCGCCTTCCGTGGGAGCGTTCAGCCTGATCACGTACGGGATCCCGGCATCCAGCTTCCTTTGGACTTCTTCTTTGGACAGGTTCAGGCAGTGCTTGTCGTACTTGAAGATCTCTCCCCGCGCTTCCGCCGCTTCGCGGCGTTCTTCCAGCTCTTCTTTGGTGCAGAAGCAGTAATAGGCATGGCCGGATTCCACGAGCTGCTTCGCGTAGGGCAGATACAGAGCTTTGCGTTCACTTTGGATATAAGGCCCGTAATCACCGCCCACATCGGGGCCTTCATCCCAATCCATGCCGCAGTCCCGCAGTGTGTCATAGATCACCTGCGTGGCGCCTTCCACGTATCTTTCCTGGTCCGTATCCTCGATGCGCAGGATAAAAGAACCGTTGTTTTTTCGGGCGAATAAGTAACCGTACAGAGCGCTCCTCAGCCCGCCAAGGTGCATGAAACCGGTGGGGCTGGGGGCAAATCGGGTGCGAACAAGCATGGTTGGATCCTCCTGAAGTATCACTTGGTCTGTTTGGAGAAAGTATCGCGCAGACCGACAGTCCTGTTATAAACCGGCATATCGGGCGTGGAATCCGGATCTTTGCAGAAATAACCGGTGCGAAGGAACTGGAAAACAGTGCCGCATTCCGCGTCGGCCACCACGCTTTCGGCATAGCCGTGCATCACGCGCAGGCTGTTCGGAGCCAGGCGGGAGATAAAGTCTTTTTTATCGTTCTCTTCCTCTTCGCCGTCGGGCATCTCTTCGCTCAGCAGCGGGTCATACAGGCGCGCTTCAATGGCGATGCTGCCATCGGCAGGGACCCAGTGGAGGGTCTTTCCTTTGATCTTTCTGTCAGCCCCCGCGCTGCCGGAGAAAGAGTCGAGATCGACGGTGCAGCGGACCTCGGTGACGTTGCCGTCCTCGTCCTTCACACACTCATCGCAGCGAACGATATAGGCTCCCTTTAAACGGACTTCATTGCCCGGGAACATCCTCTGGTATTTCTTCACGGGAACTTCCATGAAGTCATCCCTGTCGATCCAGATCTCCCGTCCGAAAAGGATCTCGCGGGTCCCGGCTTCGGGATGATCCGGATGGTTTTCCAGCGTCACGGCCTTCGTCGTTCCTTCGGGCCAATTGGTGAATACCACTTTCAGCGGGTCGAGAACAGCCATGGCCCTTAACGCCTTGTCACCGAGATCATCACGGACGCAGTGCTCAAGCAGCGCAAAATCCACCGTTGAATCCGCTTTGCTCATACCGATCACGTCGACGAAGCGGCGGATGGCCTGGGGCGTGTAACCGCGGCGGCGCATCGCGGACAGGGTAGGCATCCGGGGATCGTCCCATCCGGACACGTATTTGCCCTCCACCAGCTGGCGCAGATACCGCTTGCTCATGACCGTCTGCGTGATGTTCAAACGGGAAAACTCCAGCTGCCTCGGCCGGGCGGGAAGCATATTAGCGCTCTTTTCGACCACCCAGTCGTAAAGCGGGCGGTGGATCTCGTATTCCAGGGAACACATCGAATGGCTGATCCCTTCCAGCGCGTCACCGATCGGATGGGAAAAGTCGTACATCGGATAAATGCACCATTTGCTGCCGGTGCGCCAATGCTCCTTATACAGGATACGGTACATCGCGGGATCGCGCATGACGATATTGGGAGATGCCATATCGATCTTGGCTCTGAGCGTTTTGCTGCCTTCGGGGAACTCTCCCGCTTTCATGCGGCGGAAAAGGTCCAGGCTCTCCTCCCAGGGACGGTCCCGCCAGGGGCTGTTTTTCCCCGGCTCTGTCAGAGTCCCGCGATATTCACGCATCTCATCCTTATTGAGCTCGTCGACGTAAGCCAGGCCCCTTTTGATCCAGTCCTCGGCGATCTCATAGCACTTATCATAATAATCGGATGCGTAGTACTCACCGCCGTTCCAGTCGAAGCCGAGCCAATGGATATCGCGTTTGATCGCTTCAACATATTCCGTATCTTCCTTGGCGGGATTTGTATCGTCAAACCTCAGATTGCATTTTCCGCCATACCTTTCGGCGGTCAGAAAATCCATGATCAGAGCTTTGCAATGACCGATGTGCAGATAGCCGTTCGGTTCGGGAGGAAAACGGGTATGGATCTCCGTATAGCGTCCCTCTTCGAGATCCTTATCGATCGCGTCCCAGATAAAATTGGATCTTGTTTCGTTTTCCATAATAATGCTCCATCCTAAAAAATTTACAAATAACATTATAACCGCTTCAGCTTTGATTGACAAGCGGCGGCAGTCAAAAAAGCTGAAGCGGTCACATCGTGGATCAACGCGGCAGCGGTCAGTTCTCGACTGACCAGAGTTCCGGATGATCGATATAGAACTGTCTGACGACGTCTTCAAGGCTGGATTGAGTCTCCTGCCCCGCTATCCCGGTCTCCTGGATCCCGTGATCTCTCTGATACGCTCTTACTGCGTCCGCCGTAAGGGTCGCGTATTTGCCGGTGATGTACTGTTCCTGCAGATAACCGAGGATCACAAGCTGTTCCTGCAGGTTCCTGACCACATCTCCCTCGTTGCCGGGACGCAGAGTGACTCCGGCCAGCTTTCTGACCGTTCCGTATCCGAGGATCGCCCAGTTGTCGATCGGATAGATATTCCTGGCGACCTTGTCCGGATTGTTCCCCTCGATAACGTGCACGGAGACCTTTCCGTCTTTATCTCTTGACGTGTACTCGACCATGGCGACGTGGCTCGTATCGCCGGACGAGTAAACAGAAAAGAACATCCAGTCGCCGGGCTGCGGGATATAGCTGTTTTTTTCGACCTTCTGCCGGCTCTCAAGATACCACTGGCTCCCCCAGTCTGGTACGTTTCCTTTACGGGAAACGTACCTGCCGTTGCGGATGAACCAGTCACGCCCGACATTGGTGGAGGAGTACCGGGGATAAACCGTTTTCAGCAGATTCGTTCCGTACTCCTGATCGACATGATCGACGCACCAGCAGAGAAATTCGGCACACCATTCGGCATCCGGGTCTCCGGCCCAGATGCCGTATTTGGTATTGCCGTGAGCGTCCTCTCCTTCCCCGAGTTCTCCTCTGGCAGTCTCGAGAAGATGCTCCACATAGTCAAAGACGGGATAGGCTGGTGTCAGGATCACTTCGGTCGGCTCTTCAAACGCGCTGACAGGCACAGCGGAAAGGATGAAGCCGATCGCCAGGACACAGGCAAGGATCGTTCTGTACACTCTTTTCATCGTTCGTTCCTTTCACAGTGTACGATCACAGGATCATCATCAGGTGCCATCGCCGTTGCGGTACTTCTCGCTTCTGCGGTGACGCTGCGCAGGCGCCTGGGTCTTCGCTTCGGAAGCGGCTTGCGGCGCGTGCGGTTCGGAGCCGGGCTGCCTGACCGGCGGCGTGGTGATCGTGTTGTTCTTCCTCTGCCAGATCGAGTCACTTTCGACCGAGGATTGTGTGGTCGTCGCCTTATAGACGCCGGTGGCCTGTTTCATGCTGTTGTCGTCCGGGGGATATTTAGCCGTGAACTGGGCGGAAGCGTTCCGGGCGCTCGTGGTGTTCGGCGCTCCGGACGGCGGCATGAAAGGAGCCTTGTTCATCGTGCCCGCCTGCGGCGCCGTGCGTGATTTTTGATTGGGGTTATTGGCGGCAGGTCTCGCATGAGGAGCCTGTTCACGCCTGGCGGATGCCGCACGCATCTGGGCGTCCAGCACGGACTGGCGGCGTTTCTGGTTCTGCTTATGAGCGATGTACGCGTATACGCCTCCCCCGCCGAGCGCCAGAGCGCCTGCGGCCAGGATGAAGCCGAGAGCGTTGGATGAGGTGCCTGCCTTTTCGCCGGGAGACAGGGTCTGATCCGGGTCGGGAGAATCGGTCGCGCTGCCGTCGATCAGGCCGCCGATGCCGCTCGTGGGAAGGGGTTCCACAGATGCCGTCACCGTTGGCGTGGCAAGATCACTGGCCGCGTAAGTAGCGGCGGGGCTGGGGGTGCCGACTGTGAAAGGCTCGTAGGAAACACTCAGCGCGGGATTCTGCCAGGTCTTTACGGTGTAATCCTCATAGGGCGCGATGCTGTCGGAAGACGTGGAAGTCCTGGTAACGGTATTGCTGTTCGAATTCTTGTATTCATCACTGCCGAGGAAGGAGGACAGTTCGTCGATCGTCAGCACTTTGAAAAGGTCGCCCCGCACGTATCCCTGGGTACCGCCCTGGGAAATGTTGTACCAGAGCACACCGTCTTTTTCCTTCTGCCCGAGCACGAGAGCGAAAGCGTAGCGGTCAAGGACCTTCAGGGACTGCGCGTCCATCGACGCGTCCGCGCGCATCCTTACTTTATCGCCGCTGATATAACCGTAACTGGAGAGATTATATCCCGTGATAGGCACAGTCGTGGGCGTCGCTGCGGGCATCGGTGTGGGTGTCTTCAATGTGTTCAGGTAATCATTGATCTCGTATTCGTTCAGCATCCGGAGAAGGTCATGCCTGATATAGCCCCAGTCTCCGTCGATATTGACAAGATCCCATGTGTAATCCTGTGAGAACTCCTGCCCATAGATCAGCACCACGACGTTGTTGGGCAGTACTGCCAGGATCTGCGCGTTCGGATCGGGGAACGAACGCATGACCACATTGTCACCCATGGTCGCCGCGAAACCCGTCTGCTGGACAGGAACAGGCGTGGCGATCGCTGTGGGAGACGGGGTGGCTATGGACCCCTCAAGGAAAGCGCGCGCTTCCTCGTTTGAGATGTGCCTCAGATCCGTATCGAGCATAAAGCCGCTGTCCCCCGTGGACATGCAGTCCACGCTGTCCCAGCACAGGCCGCTGATGTAAGTCTGTGCCTTAATCAGGACGAGGGAATTCTCGTTTATGAACATCCTCGCCTGGTTCAGGTCCGCCGAGCTGTAAAGCCTGGTATCCCTCACCGTGATCGCGTAGCCCGCGTACTGAGGCGGCGCCTGAGTCTCGACCGGAAGATCCGATATGATCGGCGCGGCGGTCATCATATAAGGGGTCGGAGCGGCTGTGACATAACTGGTCGCCATATGCGTGGGTGCCGGTGTGTGGGTCGGCACGGGCGACTTCAGGCTCGCCTGGATGCTCAGGCTGTCCTCTTCGGATCTGAGTGTGATGTACTCAGCCATGACATACCCATCGGCCCCGTTGACATTGACGTGATACCATTTTACGCCGTCGACAGTCAGGCTGTCATAGACCCAGAGGGAAGAATTTCTTTTTTCAAGAAGCTTCACTTTGGAGGATCTGGTGCTCGTTTCCGTACGGATATTGACATTGCTCTTATTGGTGGATGCCCAGCGTTCGATCGGGAAGCCGTCGGGGATCTGGGTGGGCGCAGGAGTGGCGGTGTAACCGAACGCCGCGTTGATCTCATCCGGGGTGGCGAACCTGACCACTTTGCTGTTGACGAATCCTGTTGCGCCCTCGACCTCGGTCATGTACCAGGTCTCTCCCCTGTTTGTCGTCAGTTGTCCGGTCAAACGGATCATATCGGTGGACAACAGTTTTCCGATGATGTTGCGGCTGTTGATCGATTCGGGCGTTGACCTGATATTGATCGACGATGAACTCGGGAACGCGTAGATATCCACCGGTTCGACGGCGTAGGGGAATTCAGTGGCATCGGGCGTCGGTTCCGCCGTGACCGGCGCGACAGTCATTTCGGGATAATAGATGAATATGGCTTCTTCCGGTTCCGCGGATCCGTCGGCGTTGATGAAGACCTCCACGACCTCATCATCGGCGAGATGGTAACCCGCCTTCAGATCCAGAGGCTCCGCCTTGATATAGTTATTGCCCACATAGCACTCATGGAGACTGGGCGAAGCGACCGCCTCGCCGTTCTCATCCAGATAGCGGACCGTGATATTGACGGAAGCGACAGACTTGACGCGGAAATAGAACACGACTTCAGAAGGCGTCGCGATACCGCTGGGATCGATCGAGACCGTCTTCGCGCTCTCGTCATCGAGCTCGAAACCATCGGGAACAAGGCTCATATCAACACTGATCGTATTGACGGTGTCGAGCCTGAAGGTCTGGGAGGTGGAGTAGATCTCCCTGCCGTTGTTCCTGATCCGGTATTCGATCCGGACGATGACCAGATTGGAGATATAGCTGAAAGACACTTCGTTGGGTGAAGCTTTGCCGGACGCATCCACGATAACGGTCTTCTCACGATCGCCGACGACGGAATACCCTTCGATGTCCGGCGCGGTGATGACCGACTGCTGCCCGACCGCGCAGGTGATGTATTCGGGATCGCGGATCTGACGGCCGTCCTGGCTCAGACACTTCACCACAACGGCAGGCGCGTCGACTGCGGAGTAGTTGAATACGATCTCCGCCGCGCTGGGAACACCGTTCTGGTCCACGTTCACGGCGATAACAGACTCGCCCATCACAGTGTACCCGGGGATCTCCTTCGCGGAGATATACGTCGCTCTTCCGATCGGGCAGACAGTGATATCGGGATCGGTGATCTCGCTCATGTCGGCTGTATTCCTGTAATGAACGACGATCTCGGGCGCGCGGACCTGTTTGTAGTAGAACGTGACCTGTTCCTTGTCGGGTATACCGTTGGCGTCCACGTATACCGCATAGCTCTCATCCGGCGTGATATAACCGTCGATATATACCGGACGGATGACAGTGCTCTCATTGAGCGGGCAGGTATGGCTGCCGGGCTGCGCGATCTGCGCGCCGGTCTCTTCATCAAGATACATGACCGTGACCGCCGGCGCATCTATCGCCTGATACACGAAGGTGATCTGCGACGGGTCGGCATGCCCCATGGCATCGACTTTCACGGTCACCTGTTCATCACCCATGATCACATAACCGCTGATCCCTCTGGCTGCGACGTTCGTCTCGGAATTCAGGGCAAATTGCCTTGTTTCGTCCGGGAGCAGTGCTTTCCCGGTATCCGCTTCCGTAAACCTGATGATGACTGTCGGAGCGGGGATCGCTTCATAGGTGAAAATGATCTCGGCGGACGTGAGATTTCCGTATTTGTCAGCCTGTGCGGTCTGCTCCTGAGGGCCGTTCAGGGTGTATCCCTCGATCGCCTTCGCGGAGACCGTGACGCTTTCTCCCAACGGCACAGTCACTGTTTCGTTCGATATGATGCTTTGTCCCTGCTCGTCCACATAACGAATGACCACAGCGGGAGCCGGTATGGCGGAATAACTGAAACAGATCTGTTCTTTATCGGGCACGCCGTTTTCATCCACATATACCTCTGCCTGTGACGGCTCCAGCACAGTATAGCCGTCGATATCGGCCGCGGTGAACGAGCGTCTGCTGTTGAGATCGACCGTTTCGCTGACAGGAGCGATAAGATCGGCTTTCGTTGTCACGTCCTGATAATGGATGACGATCACAGGCGACTGGATCCTGTTGTAATAAAAGCTGATCCGATCCGGAGTGGGAACACCGTTCTCATCCACGGATACCGCCTGAGAAGCGTTGCCCGCCAGCACGTAGCCGCTGATCTTCTCGGCTTCGACAGTCATCGTTTCTTTCAGACCGCACACGATCTGTTTGGACGGGAGGATCTCGGTCTCTGTATTGGCCTCAAAGAAATATACGGGGATCACAGGCGCTTCGATCGCCCTGTAAACAAACGTTACCGAATCCGGATCGGCGATCCCGTTGGCGTCCACCGAAACAACGACGGACGGATCGCTCAGCAGTTCGTATCCGGGAATATTGCGGTGATAGATGGTCGTGCTTTCCTTGAGGGCACAGGTATGCAGATCGGTATCGGCCACCGTGTTTCCGTTCTCATCCTGATAATAGACGGGCACGCTCGGGGCATTCACTTTTCTGAACCTGAATGTCACTTCTTCCATGCTGGGCTGCCCCTGAGCGTCAACGACAACATCGACAGCGCTGCTGCCCTCGATCACATACCCCTCGATCCCGTGGGCGTAAACGGTCGTCGTCGTTCCCAGGGGACAGGTCTGCGTTTCCGTGGGGATGATGTCGCTCCCGGTATCGGCGTCACGATAAGCGATCGTGATCACGGGATCGGATATCTTTTCATAGGTAAAGATGATCCTGGTCTGATCGGCGATCCCGTTCTGGTCGACAGTTACGGTGTACCGATCTTCTCCGGAAAGCCTGTAGCCGACGATATCCACTGCCTGGATGACCGTGGAAGTGTCAAGCTCACAGACCACATCGCTCGGGGCGATGATATCCTGCCCGCTGACGCTTTCGATATACCGCACCTGGACCGACGGTGCCTGGACGCGCTGATAATAGAATGCCAGTGAGTCGATCGAAGCGACACCTTTGCTGTTGACGGCGACGGTATACCGGCTCGGTTCCATAACGATATAGCCGGGGATCTGACTGGCGAGGATCTCGGTCTCCTGATCCAACGGACATGTGACCGTTTCCGCGGGCGCGATCTCTTCGGAAGAAAGAGCGTCGAGATAACGCACGCTCACGGAAGGCGCTTGGATAAGAAGGTACTTAAAAACGATCTCTGTCTTTGAGGGGGTGCCCGACGCGTCGACATACACTGTCTCGACGGAATCAGACAAAAGCTGATATCCCTGGATCTCTTTGGCAATGACCGTGATCGATTCCCCTCTCGGGCAGTAAACACTTTCCGGTTCGATCAGCGAGGAAGACGTGCTTTGGTCAATGTAAGATACCGTGATATAGACATCAGGTATCACTGTATAATTAAAGACGACCTCCCCCGTATTGGCGTTCCCGGCCCCGTCCACTGTCACATAGGCCCGGGCAGCTCCTGAGAGGATATAACCATCGACAGCCGGAGCGTCGATCGTCGTGGTGGCGTTCAGTTCACAGGTGCAGTGATCAGATGGCCGGATCTCAGACCCGGTGTTCATATCGATATACCGTACCGTCACTACGGGAGCCTGTATAGCCGTGTAATAGAAGATGACCTCGCCGGTGCTGGCGTTGCCCATCCCGTCCACGGCGACGTAAGCCTGGGCGTCACCG